>CALMKK010000088.1 GCA_937867135.1 uncultured candidate division Zixibacteria bacterium | reverse complement strand
CTGATGGCCGTCGGCGACGGAGTACATCAAGGCATTATAAAAAACCATTCCCCCCTCATAGAAAAAGTTGGAGAGTCCAAACATGATAATTATCAGCAGGAACAAATTGAGGGGAACAACCGGTATTATGCCGGTCGCCGTGCCGCATAAAAATGTAAACAGCAGTAAAAATATTTTTTTCTTGTGTGAGTGATCAGAGAGTGTCCCCAGCGCCGGCATAATCAGGGCAGTCAGAAGCATTGAGACCGAATAGGCCACGTCATAATATAGCCCATCCCGGCCAAGATCTTCCACAACCCAGCGTTTAAAATAGAGCGAAAGGATATTCATCGAATAGATGGTATTGGCAAAGTCGTAAAATGACCAGGCCAGAACATCTTTCTTGAAAATAGTCTTAAGTGAGCTCAAAGCCCTAATATATCCGAAATGGTTAACATTCCGTCCCGAATAAGCCCCAGGAATTCCGGCAATTCCAGTCCCAGATTGACACATGCCGCCATATTTTCGCGCGTGGCGCCGGCCGCAAATCTCTTCTCCTTGAAGCGCCGCAACATGAATTCTGTATCGACATTGATCAACTTCTTCGACGGATGCATAAGGGCACAAGCCACCAGAAACCCGGTCGTCGGGTCGGTGGTGTAAAGCGCCCAATCGAGCCGGGAATGGCATTCGGCATGCCCCGGATGACAGCGGATGGCATAGATCATTTCCGCCGGAAGTTTATATGGTTTTAACCAGTCCTCGGTAATAAAAGTGTGTTGATCGGGCTTATCGGCGGTGACATTATAATCCAAATCATGGAGCAGCCCGGTCAGACCCCAGATATTCTTATCTTCGCCAAAATGCTCCGCAAGGCGGATCATTCCGGCCTCGACCGCCAAAATGTGCTTTCGCAGGTTCCTGTTTTCAATTTTCGATTCCATCAGGGCATGCGCGGCCGCTCTATCAATCATCGCTCAAACTCCCCATAATAATTGAGTCTCATTATATGCAAACCCCGGCCAAAAGTCAAAAGTGTCGAGGCAAAGCCGCTCTTTCCACTTGGACTCAAATATCTTGACATTGCCTCCGATAAAGATTAAAATTAGTCCTCGATTCGACGCTGGGGTAGCTCAGTTGGTATAGAGCGCCTGACTGTGGATCAGGAGGTCGGGAGTTCAACTCTCCCCCCCAGTATTTATTCTTTGCTTTTCTTCTCCTGCAAAAAAATTGCTTTTATCTTTCTAAAAATCCCCTAAATTAGCTGTTTGAAATGGAATAACAAACTATGGCCGATAAAATTATACGCAGAAAAGTTGAACCGAAAGTCCTCAAGGGCTTCCGCGATTATCCGCCCGAAGAGGAAATCGCCCGCCAAAAACTTATTGAAACGGCCCGGCAGATTTATGAACGGCATGGTTTTCTGCCGCTTCAAACCCCGGCCCTTGAATATGCTGAGACTCTATTGGGCGGCGATTATACTTCCGACAATCTCAAAGAGCTTTTTGGTTTTCGCGGACCCGATGAAGTCGATATGGCTCTTCGTTATGAATTCACCGTATCTTTGGCACGCTTTGTCGCCGGCAATCCCGAACTGGCCCTTCCCTTTCGTCGCTACCAGTACGGTACAGTTTGGAGAGTCGATAAACCGGGGCCGGGACGATACCGCGAATTCATGCAATGTGATTTCGATATGGTCGGGACATCGTCGATGCTCGCCGACGCCGAAATTATTGCAGTTATGGTGGAGGTGATGTCGGGGCTGGGAATAAAGAATTTCGCGGTCAAATATTCCAATCGGAAAATTCTAAACGGACTCGCGCAATATGCCGGAATACCTTCTGAAAAAGTGATGGATGTTTTCCGGGTCATTGATAAACTCGAGAAACAGGGCGAGGAAGCGGTTCGGCTGGAACTCGGTCCCGGGCGGGTCGATAAATCGGGTGATAAGATTCCCGGCCTATATCTGAATGAGAAGCAGATTGACCAATTGCTCACTTTCCTGAATATTGCTCTGATTAAGAGTGATGATCCATTGAACGATGCGATTGCGATGCTTGGTGATATCGACATTGCACGCTCCGGCATCGAGGAACTTCGCGAAGTGCAAAAATACCTTAAGGAAATGCGAGTACCTGATGAAAAAACGAATGTCGATATTACTATCGTAAGGGGGCTCGGATATTATACGGGGCCGGTCTATGAAACCACGCTTCTCGATTTGCCCGAATATGGCTCGGTCTTTTCCGGCGGACGATATGACAACCTGATTGAACGATTCTCCAATAAATCTGTCCCCGCCACCGGCTCGTCTTTCGGTGTGGATCGGATGCTGGCTGCCCTTATCGAACTCAAGGCGATTGCACTCAGAAAGGCGACATCCGATGTCTTGGTTACGACGATGGACAAAAGCCGCCTTAATGACTATATCGCCATCGTGAACGAAATTCGCTCTGCCGGCATCAATGCCGAAATTTTTCTTGGAGAAACAAAGAATCTCAATAAGCAATTGAAATACGCCGATCGGGTGGGAATTCCACTGGCGATAATTGCCGGGTCGAACGAATTCGATTCCGGGACGGTTACTATAAAGGATCTTCGCGCTGGAGCAGAAGTGGCACGCGGTCTCTCCGACCGAGAAGAATGGCTCAAGGCGGAAAATATCCAGACCACCATCAAGCGGACTGAAATGTTTTCATTCATTCGCGAACTCCTTAAAAAGCCCTGATTATTGCATCATTGTTCAAGATTTCATTGAAATCTAGCATTGGCTTGGCTAGGCAATATTTGTATTGACGCATCAAGTCTATCCCCTATATTTAACTATGGTCAAATTCTGATAATCAGGGCAGTCCTTTTGACATTGGGAGAAGTTTATGAGGCGTTCAAGCAAAATTTTGGTGTTGGTGGCAATAATCATACTGACTTTCGCCACTTTTCCGGCGGCTTCTCCTGCGGGAACTGAATGCGCTGACGCTAACGGCAATGGGTCGATTACAGTCACTGATATGGGCTTTCTGATCACCTATTTGCTCAAGGGGGGGCCGGCTCCTCTTTCTCGGGCCGAAGCTATAGACGGCTATAAGTTCGTGACTATAAACGACATAGAATTAATGTTCAATTGGGCTTTCCTCAGTGGACCGCCGCCGACCTGCCCGGAAATTCTTGATTCAATTCTTCCGGTGACAGAGGATAGCCTATTTATCAGGAATGCTCCGGTAATTTCCGGTGAAACAACGCACCGCATCGATTTATGGCTTGTCCCTGTCACGCAAATTTATGCTTGTTCATTCGGATTCACTTATTCCGCGGACTTATCATCCGTTACTCTCGATTCTATAAGTATCCAGGGTCTCACCAATTTGGCCAAATACAGCTTTGTAATGAATATTGATAATGTCGGCCAAAAGGGCAATGTCACAGTCTGGCGGGGCGATATTACCGCAGCACAAGTCGGCATCGGATATTTGGCCAAGCTATACTTCAGTCACGCGGCCGCACCATCGACGGGTCGTCATGTCTGGATCGATACCACATCGTACTCTATGCCGTGGTTGAATTCCAATCCAATCGTATTTTCGAAAGATGGTTATCTGCCGGTTCTCCCGAATATTGTGGAGATTAATTCTTATGGAATATGCGGGGATATAAATGGCGACGGGATTATTAATATTTTGGATGTCAGTTGCGGCATAAATTATTTATATAAAGGGGGCTGTGACGTTCAACCCATTTCTGTCATTGACGTAACGCGCGACGGAGCATTCAATATCCTGGACATCTCTTTTTTGATAAATTATTTATATAGATTCGGCCCAACGCTCAATTGTTTGTAACCCGGCAGGGTTTGTATAAGATTCTCCCGGACAATAATATGGACTGATTGTCCGATCCTCCAATCGTATTTATAATAAAATACGGGCCAGAGAAAAATAGAATAAGATTGTCAGCATATCGGCAAGGGCGAGCGTCAGAGGTCCGGCCGCGATTTTCAGGTCTAATTTATAGGCGTGAAGCAGTGTCGGGATAGTCAAGCCCAAAGCCGCGGCGGTTACAAAAGAAAGCGTTATAGTCAACGCAATCACCAGAGCCGCCTTAAGTATCCACAGCCAAAGGAAAACAAAAATCCCCACGAGACCGCCGCAGGCCAGCCCAAGCATCAGCGCTGTCAGGGTTTCTTTTTTCAAAGCACCAAACAGCCAATCTCGGGTCGGTCGGATAAAATTCAAGTTCTGAATAGTGACGGTCATGGATTGAATGCTGACACTCTCGCCAAGGGCCAGAATCATGGCCAGGAAGAAGGAAATAAAGGCAAAGGCCATGATGGTAGTCTCAAACATCGATGCCAAAAGGGCGCAAACTGTTCCGCTTGTGATAGTGGCAAAAAGCCAGGGAAGGCGCAGACGGAGCACACCGGGTAAAGATGCATGCTGTAACTGTGATATTCTGAAGCCGATAGATTCGAAAATATCATCAACCGTGGCCTGCTCGGCGGCATCAAGCAATTCCTTGCTAAAAATATTGATATCGGCGATTCCTTCAATTATGCCCTGCTCGTTTATTGCCGGCAATGCCAATAGTTTCAATTGATAAAAGCGCCGGCAGGTCTCCAAAATTGTGGTATTATCCGAAATGGTTTCCACATTTTTTATCATCAGGGAATTTAATTTGGCTGAAGCGTCCGCCGTCAGCAAAATCCGGGTATTAAGAACCCCGACCAATTTCAGGTGCTCATCGGTGACGTAAAAGTAGTTTATGGTGTTGGAATCGGACTCCTTGCGAATGATTCGAATGGCCTCCTCGGCGGCAATGTCTTGATTCAGAGAGATAAAATTCTTGCGAAGATAAGTACGGATTGGTTCATGCAAACGGCCGGGAATATTATTTGCGGACAAAAGTCAATTACTCCTTTCAGTCAGGTCATCCTGATTTCTTTTCAAACTGGATTAATAATATTATAGCCACATTTAACAAACCAGCAAATAATCGCCCTTGAAAAAAATAATAAACGCGTCACTGCCCATTTCCGTTATTTTGCCGCCTCGTCCAGGCCGCTTCGTTTATTTTTGCCCGCATTTAGCCGATACTATTAATATGACCGGGATTATTACCATATTCGACCGGGAGCTGGAGGCGCTCAAGGATTATTCGCTGGTCGAAGATATTAAAAAATTCGCGGGGCGCAAATATTTTATCGGGAAGCTCAATGAGCAGGAGATTGTTTTCGCTCAAGCCGATAACAGGCCGCTGGATTTGGCGCTCACGACTCAAATCATGATCAATAAGTTTCCGATCAAACGAATTTTCTTTACCGGGCAGGCGATTATACTGGCCCCTTATATTGAAAAAGGCGACATTGTCATCGCCAATTATTTTATCCGTCCATCGGAAAAGGAAAATACTTCAAATCAAATGTTTGAAGCGGACCAAATACTGCTGCAGACGCTTCGGACGGTCTGTGATATTCCACGCTCGGACCGCCCGCCACATCTGTTTGGAACGCTTTTACGATGGAGCGAAAAAGAGATTGATCATCCGCGCCTGCGGATGCTACAGCAGGAATTTGGCGCGATTGCGATTGATAATAGTGGGACGGCTCTGGCTTATACCTGCGGGATTAATAATATTCCTTTTGCCGCTATAGACATAGCTATGGCGATAGCTGACGACGGTGGACCAATTTCGGAAGAACGGCTAAATCGAGCTTGCCAGGAGACTTTTGAACTGAAAGGACTGGCACTGGTTGAATTGACGGTCTCGGCCATTACGGCGCATATATAAGCATCTTGATAAATTATTAATCATTCAAATTGGCATTGACAAGACTTTCCATAATTGTTATTTTCCTCACAAATTATTTATTGGATTTGACTGTTAATAAATAACTTACAGGCGCAGACCCTGTCCGAAATTGATATTTCCAGATGGGCGAAGTGAGGTAAAATGAAGCTTTCCATCGAGTCCGAAA
>CALMKK010000087.1 GCA_937867135.1 uncultured candidate division Zixibacteria bacterium | reverse complement strand
TGGTGGCGGCTACGGCGACATGTATTAATTTTGCAATTACATTGATTCAGATAAAACCCCTGTTGAATGACGGCAGGGGTTTTTATTTGGCAAAATTGCTATCCGGCATGATAAGATGCTCCAACTCCTGCCGCCGGGCCGAAAAATCACGGTCATTTTGTCCCCAGCGGATAAAATCGGTCAATTGAATTTGAGCCTCCCGCATTTTACCGGTCAACGCATAGGCTTTGGAAAGAAAATAACAGCAGAAAGAATCGGTGGAATCAAGCCGACGCAGTTTTTCACCATAAAAAACAGTTGAATCAGGTTGATTTATAAATAAGAAGGTCCCGGCCAGAGCCTCCAGAACCCGAGTATTGCTATTATTCAATTGATAGCTGTGCTGCAAACATACCAAAGCGCTGTCTATTTGCTTCAGAGCCCAGAAGATGGTTCCACGATTGAAATACAAAATTGCATTGTAATTATTCAAAGTAATGGCGGAATCTGATTCGGCCAGCGCTCGCGAGTAGTCGCCGTCATAATAACTAAGGCTGGCCAGCAAACCGTGATACCAGGCAGAAAGTCTGTCCGGTCTGACTTCTTTAATAATTTCCCGGGCGCCCTTAAAATCACCGCTGTCAAAAGCCCTGTTTGCTTTAATAATTTTCATTTCGTTGGTTTTCAGATCGCCGAATTCAGCGTCAAGAGGTTTAAGTTGAGTTGTATCGCCGTTTTCTCGATAATAATTGGCAAGCAGAATCATGGAAGTCAGCGCGCGTTCCTTGTCAAGATTAATCAGGTATTTGGTTCGATTCAGCGCCCCGGATTCAGTCAAATAGATGGTTAAATACGGGGCGGTGGCGGCGAATAAATAAATTATAAGGGGCAAAAAAAGGCGCTCTATAGTAATGATGTTGCGATAATTAACCAGTGCCAGAAGAAATAAAGTTAATCCGATACCACATATGGAAAAAAGGTCCCAATCTCGCCCTAGGCCGAGAGTCGGTTCAATAATTAATAGAAATCCCATGCCGCCGAGAGCCATAAGAGCATAAAAAAGCACTTCTTCCTTCCGGAAATCCTTTGCAGTTCCATAAGCCCAATAGATCAATAATCCCAAAGCCGGTGATAAAAGGAATGAAAGATTGAGTAAATCTAAGAGATGAGGGAACGTAAAAATGCCGTAGCCCGGCCATCCCGCTTTGGTTCCATAGGGTGAAAGGAAAATATTTTCAAAGGCGATGTCGGTCCTGATTTTCCAGATAAAAATGAAAGCGACACCAATAATTACTAATCCCAGCGCGCATAAGAATATCCTTTTATGGTTTTTAAAGAAATCCTGACCGGTGCCGTGAGATAAGGGAAGATATAGGAATGCGGGCAGGAATATGGTCATTTCCAGATGGATAAAAAGACCGGATAAGAAGAAAAACAGAGCCACCCAAAGGCCATTTCCGGACTGTATATATTTAAGGCTGAAATAAATAAACCCGCTTAGTGCCGTCCAGATGAGCGGATAATCTTCAACATAACCGAAGAACAGCAGGATAATTGATGACAGAAAAAGCACAGAGAATACCAAAGTCTTAATCAGCCGCTCGGCTGCAAGTAACTCCGCAATTAAGAAGAAGAACCAGAGGGTGCAAACTCCGGAAAAGACCGAAACAATACGAAACGCCATCAGAGCCGTTGATGGATCTTTCTTGCCGAGCAGGCTCTGAATTGCGGAGAGTATTACAACAATTCCCTTCTCGGTCCATTTGTAAAAGGTGCCGGTCAGTGACGCCAGATTCCCCAAGGTTGTATAGCCATCTCCGAGAAAGTGAGTGCGAGTCGGAAAGAGGATAAATAAAGAGGCTGCCAATAAAATAAAAAGGCCCCGATAATAATACTTCCTGGGAGATGCGAATAGAATTTGGCCCAGTCGGGCAACGAATTTCTGATTTACTTTGCGGCCGAGTGGTGTCATGGGTATCAATAAGGCCATAAAGACAGCCGCAAGATAACCCGCTGAAAATGGTCTTGTCAAAAAAAGCAGATGATTGAATCCCCACATCCGGGCATCTCTGAAAGCAAATGGCAAAAGGGGTAGTAGACACAGAAGGATTAAAATTAAGTAAGAAATGGAGAAAACTTGCTTTTTCTTTGGCTCATTCAAGCATTAAATCCTTTATGCAGATTAGACGGTTGAGATCGATGTCTATTTTCCATTGAATTGCAGCTCCTTTATCAGTCTCTCCAATTCCTCACCTCGGGTTTGCTCCATGGCGGCAATATTGGAATAGCGCTTGAAGTCCTCCAAATATCGCCGGGCCATGGGGACATTGCCCATTACCGCATATGACTTCGAAAGGTAATAATATCCGTTCGAAGCAAAGGAATCGATTTCAACGAGACGGGCGGCGTAAAAGGCGGCCGAATCAGGTTTAAGAACATACAAA
>CALMKK010000086.1 GCA_937867135.1 uncultured candidate division Zixibacteria bacterium | reverse complement strand
GACCGAGGATACATTGATTGGTGTGGTGCGCCGTATCCCGGTCGATATGGTCGTCCTGGCAGTGGGCCTGGAACCGCAATCCGATGCCGACGAGGTTCGCCGGATGTTCAATATCAGTTGCGGCAGTGAAGGCTGGTTTTTGGAACGTCATCCGAAACTGGCCCCGGTTTCGACTTTCACCGACGGCATTTCGCTTGCGGGATGCTGTCAGGGGCCCAAAGATATCCCCGATGCGGTGGCTCAAGCGGGCGCCGCGGCGGCCGAAGCGATGGCCCTGATTGATAAGGGATATGTCGAACTGGAACCGAACACCGCCTTCGTACAGGAAGAATTCTGCTCGGGATGCAAAACCTGTGTGGCCCTGTGTCCGTACAGTGCCATAACCTTTGACGACAAGAAGAATGTGGCCTCGGTCAACGGCGCGCTTTGCAAAGGTTGCGGCACCTGCGTGGCGGCCTGCCCGTCGGCGGCGCTGCAGCAGAATCTCTTCACGGACGACCAGATTTACGAAGAAATAAAGGGAGTAATCAGTTATGTCTGATATAAAGAATGAAAATAAACCGTTCGAGCCTCGGATCGTGGCCTTCTTCTGCAACTGGTGCACATACACCGCCGCCGATCTGGCCGGAACGGCGCGGATGACGTACGCCCCGAATGCCCGGGTGGTTCGTATTATGTGTTCCGGGCGGCTCGATCCGCAATTTGTCCTGACTGCCCTGCGGGAGGGCGCCGATGGCGTTCTTATCGGCGGTTGTCATCCTGGCGACTGCCACTATATGGAAGGCAACTATAAGACATATCGAAGATTTGTCCTGCTGCGCCGTCTGCTGGAAACCATGGGAATTGAGAAAGAGCGGGTGCGGATGGAATGGATTGCGGCTTCCGAAGGCGACCGGGTGCAGAAAGTGATGAACGAGATGGCCGGTGATCTCCGCCGTCTCGGCCCGCTCCATCTGGAACCGGAAGCTATCGACCTGCATGCCGCCCTGCATGGTGAAATAAAACCGATGATACAGGAGGTGGCGCGATGAGTAAACCGAAAGTCGGATTTTACTGGTGCGCCGCCTGCGGAGGATGCGAGGAATCGGTAGTAGATTTGGCGGCCGGCATCCTGGATGTCGTCAATGCCGTCGATATCGTTTTCTGGCCGGTGGCGCTCGATTTCAAACGTGAAGACGTGGAGAAGATGCAGGATAATGAGATGGCGGTTTGCTTTATCAATGGCGCCATTCGTTCCTCCGAACAGGGAGAAATGGTGGCACTGCTTCGGAAGAAGGCGGGATTGGTTATTGCCTTCGGCAGTTGCTCGCATTTGGGCGGAATTCCCGGACTGGCGAACCTTTACAACAAAGAACAGGTAATGAAAACCGCGTATAAAGACACCGTAACGACGGTCAATGAAAGCAATACCTATCCGGTGGAATCATACAAGGCGCCGGAAGGCAATCTGACTCTGCCCTCGCTCTGGAACACGGTTAAGACGCTGGATCAGGTAATCGATGTCGATTATTATATTCCGGGCTGTCCGCCGCCATCGAGCCTTCTGGCCGACGCGGTCAACACCATATTGCAGGGGAAACTGCCCGCCAAGGGTTCGGTTCTGGCGCCCGATACGGCTCTCTGCCATGAGTGCCCCCGGAAGGCCTCGAAACCGGAAAAGGTCGCCATTAAGGAATTCAAACGTCCGCATGAAATAATAATCGATGAAGAGAAATGTCTCCTATCGCAGGGGCTTCTCTGTCTCGGCTCGGCCACGCGGAGCGGTTGCGGCTGGGTCTGTATAAACGGGAATATGCCGTGCACGGGATGCATGGGGCCGATCAGCCGGGTGCATGATCACGGAACCAAGGCGCTTTCGGCGATTGCCTCGCTTACGGCCTCCAACGATGAAGCCGAGATCGCGGCGATTTTGGATAAAATTGTCGACCCGGCCGGGACATTTTTCCGCTACAGTCTGCCGGCGTCGCTTCTGCACCGGAAATATGAGGCCCCGAAAGAGGGAGGTAAGTGAAGATGAAACGTGAAATACTAATAGATCCAATTACCCGTCTGGAAGGGCATGGCAAAATCGATATTTTCCTGAATGACAAAGGGGATGTGGAACGGGCCTATTTGCAGATTCCGGAATTACGGGGATTCGAGAAATTCGCGGAAGGGAGACCGGCCGAAGATATGCCGCAGATTACTTCGCGTATCTGCGGGGTCTGCCCGACCGCGCATCATATGGCGGCCACCAAGGCCCTTGATGATCTTTACCGGGTCGACCCGCCGCCAGCGGCAAAGAAAGTCCGAGAGTTGGTTTATAATTTATTCTTTGTCGAAGATCATGCGTTGCACTTCTTCTTCCTCGGCGGACCGGATTTTGTGGTCGGACCGACCGCGCCCAAAGCCGAACGGAATATTTTGGGCGTGCTGGGGAAGGTAGGACTGGAGGTCGGGAAGGAAGTAATCGGCCTGCGGAAGGAAATACGCGACCTGATCATACTCGCGGCCGGGAAAGTGATTCATCCCGTTTTCGGCCTTCCGGGAGGTATTTCCAAACCGATTAAGAAAGAAGATCAGCAGAAATATATCGCCGGGGCGGAGCATGCGGTCAAATTCGCCGAATTCTCGCTTCAGGTATTCAATGATATCGTGCTGAAAAATAAGCAGTATGTCGATTGGATTCTTTCCGATACCTATACCCATAAGACGTACTATATGGGGATGGTCGACAAGAACAATAAGATCAATTTTTATGACGGCGATATCCGGGTGGTCGACCCGAGCGGCAAGGAATATGTCAAATTCAAACCGCAGGATTATCATAAGCATGTGGCGGAGCATGTGGAGCCGTGGAGTTATATCAAATTCTGTTACCTCAAGGGAATCGGCTGGAAAGGGTTCGAGGATGGCCCCGATAGCGGTGTTTATGCGGTGGCCCCGCTGGCGCGCCTTAATGCCTCCGACGGCATGGCGACCCCGAAAGCGCAGGCCGCCTACGAGCAATTCTATAAAACGCTGGGCGGAAAGCCGGTGCATCATACGCTGGCCAACCACTGGGCCCGATTGATAGAAATGCTTTATGCCGCCGAGCGGTGCGTGGAACTGGCCAAAGACCCGGAGATTGTCAGCCCGAATGTTCGCACTATTCCGAAAGAAATTCCGGTCGAGGGTATCGGCATTGTCGAGGCCCCGCGCGGGACTTTGTTCCATCATTATAAGACCGATGAACGAGGGGTGGTGACGGCGGCCAATCTGATCGTCGCCACCCAGAACAATGCGGCGCGGATTGCGATGTCGGTCGATAAGGCGGCCCGCGGAGTAATCAAAGACGGGAAAGTCGATGACGGCCTATTGAACATGGTCGAAATGGGATTCCGCGCCTATGACCCGTGCCACGGTTGCGCCACCCATGCCCTGCCGGGGCAGATGCCGCTTATGGTTCGGATATTCGATAAGAATCATCGGATGCTGAAAGAATTGCGGCGCGACTAATTTGTATGAAAACGCTGGTGCTTGGTTTGGGGAATGATATTCTGGCCGATGATGCGGTCGGAATCCTGACGGCACGAGCGCTTAAAGACGAAGAGAAGGGTCAGACTGAAATTATTGAATCTGCCCTCCACGGCCTGGCCCTTCTTGAATTATTTATCGGTTTTGACCGGGCGATAATAATCGACGCCATCCAGACCGGGCAATATGAACCGGGGACGGTCATAGAACTGGAGCCGGCCGATCTGGGGGCGGTTACGGCGCCGTCACCGCACTATTCCGGCCTCCCTGAAATGCTTCATATCGCAAGCGAATTGGATTTGCATTTTCCCCAAGAAATAAAGATTTTTGCTTTGGAGGTGGAAGATCCGTATTCTATCGGCGGGGAAATGACAGTCTCGGCCCAAAAAGGGATGATAAAATTGAAAGAAATGGTCAAGAAGCAATTGCGGATATGGAGCGAGCCGGATTGATATGCATGAACTTCGCATAGCCGAATCGATTGTCAAAATAAGTACAAAAGAGATTGAACGGCAACACCTGACCGGAATAAGAGCGATTGGGGTTAGAATCGGAGCGCTGGCCGGAGTGAATGCCGATTCATTGCTCTTCGGATTTGAAGCGATTACGGTCGATACACCTTTAGCGGGGGTGAAACTGGAAGTCGAAGAGGTGCCGGTCAAAGGGAAATGTCACGCCTGTCAAAAAGATTTTGAAATTAAAGAATTTATCTTTGTCTGCCCGCATTGTTATTCATCGGATATCGAAATTTCGCAGGGACAGGAACTCGACATCGCTTATATAGAGACGGACTGAATTCCCCCCATTTACATTGCCCTCTCACCATTTTTTGGATATATTAAAT
>CALMKK010000085.1 GCA_937867135.1 uncultured candidate division Zixibacteria bacterium | reverse complement strand
GAATTCGCAGAAAATTTCGCCGCGACGTTTCGATTCCTGATGCGCGTGCATGACTCTTTTCCCCAGACGCTCCGTCCAGAACGGAATTAAAGCGGTATGGGCCGAGCCGGTGACCGGATCTTCGTTGATGCCGAGGCGAGGCGCAAAGAAACGGGAGAGAAAATCGCAATCGGTGCCGCGGGCCGTGACAATGACCGCGTGAGCGTCGATTTTTGAGAGCATTTCGAAATTCGGTTTGAGATTGAGAATGTCGGACTCCCATCTATAAACCGCAAAGAGGTCGCGGGCAGTGAGAATCTCGGCCGGTTCTTTGCCGAGGGCCTCAATCAGGCCGTCGGGCATCTCGATCGGACGGGGCTTATCGGCCGGGAAATTGAGTGAAATCATTGAACCGGCCCGAGTCACAATCAATTCCCCGCCTTTGCTCATGAATACAATGCGGTTCCCTTCATATCCCAGATGATTAAACAGGACATGGCCGGTCGCCAGGGTGGGATGACCGGCGAGATTGATTTCGGCCACCGGCGTGAACCAGCGGATTTCGAAATGATCCTCTCTTCTGACAAAGAAGGCTGTTTCGGAGAGATTATTTTCGGCGGCGATGTTCTGCATCAAATCGTCGGATATCCAGCGTTCGAGCGGACAGACGGCGGCCGGATTGCCGCCGAACAATTTGCCGGTGAAAGCGTCAACCTGATAGATAGGGATTTTCATATCTTTTCGAGTGCGGGCAGGTGCAAGACCTGCCCCTACAATTCAACTATTATCTCTTTCGCTGCTTTGTTTATGACATCACCGATCTCAACCGCGGCCAGATTCCGCTTTTGAGCCATTGCTGAGAATTTTTCGGCCGCCTCGGGAGATAGCGCTATCAATAGCCCGCCCGACGTCTGCGGGTCATGCAATATAAATTTATGTGAATCGGTCAGGTTCGGCGGCAGTTGCACTTTGTCGGCCATATATTCCATATTGGCATTCGTGCCGCCCGGAACGGCCCAGTCCTCGGCGAATTTCAGAGCGTTGGGCAGAAGCGGTAATTTGCCGAGATGAAAACGGATAGAAACCTCGGAACAATGCGCCATCTCATAAGCATGTCCCAGCAACCCGAAACCGGTGATATCGGTGGCGGCGTGAGCGCCGCATTCCACCATCAGTTCTGAGGCTGTATTATTCAGCGCGGTCATACTGGCTGTTACCGTATCGATATCGTCCTGCGAGGCCATATTTCTCTTTATGCCGGTGGTTATCAGGCCGGTGCCAAGTGGTTTGGTCAAAAAGATACGATCGCCGACCTTCGCGCCGATATTTCGAATAATTTTGTTTATATCAATGATTCCGGTCACCGCCACCCCGTATTTGAGTTCTTTGTCCTTGATGGAGTGTCCGCCGATAATCACGACGCCGGCCTCGCGGAGTTTATCGAAGCCGCCCAGAAGGATTTTTCTCAGGATTTCAGGCGGCATTACCCCTTCGGGAAAACCGACAATATTAAGCGCGGTCAGCGGTTTTCCCCCCATGGCATAAATGTCCGAGAGGGCATTAGCGGCCGCCACCTGGCCGAAAGCATAGGGGTCGTCCAGGATCGGCGGGAAAAAATCAACCGTTTGCACCAGCGCCTGACGGTCATTTATCCGGTAAATGCCGGCGTCATCCGAGGTCTCGAACCCGACCAGAAGATTGGGATTCGACTCGACCGGCAAGTCTTTGAGCAGATCGGCCAAAAACTTTGGCCCCAGTTTTGACGCTCAACCGGCGCAGGTGACTTCGGCCGTTAATTTTACCGTAATCTGTTCTTTCTCGTTTTTCATA
>CALMKK010000084.1 GCA_937867135.1 uncultured candidate division Zixibacteria bacterium | reverse complement strand
GTAGTAATCTCCTCCCCCGTTTCCATATCTTTGAAGATCGCCTCGGTCGGGAAGGCAAAATCTTTCTCCCTGGGGTCGAGAATATGAAAGAGTATTACTTCATGCTTCTTGTGACGGAAATGCTTCAGCCCCGATATAATCTTTTCCGGTTCATCAAGAAGGTCGGACAGAATCACAATCAGCCCCCGCCGCGAAATCCGTTCCGCCATTTCATGCAACGCCACGGCGATATCGGTCTTGTCGCTCGGAGTCTGATTGGCGATTTCCTGCAGAAGAACATGCAGATGCCCCGATTTGCTTCGCGGCGGAATATAGCGGCGGATTTGCTCGTCAAATGTCACCAGCCCGACCGCATCCCTCTGCTTGAGCATCAAAAACGAAAGCGCCGCCGAAAGCATCGCGGCATAATCGAGTTTCACCGTTCCGCCGGATGAATACCCCATCGACGCCGAACAATCGAGCAGCAGATACCCTTTCAGATTAGTTTCTTCTTCGTACTGCTTGATATAATACCGATCCGATTTGGCGAACACCTTCCAGTCGATATCCCGGATATTGTCTCCCGGCATATACTGGCGGTGCTCGGCGAACTCGACCGAGAAACCGTGGTACGGCGACTTGTGCAACCCGGCGATAAACCCTTCGACCACCATCCGGGCGCGCAACTCCATCCCTTTGAGTTTCCCGACAATTTCCGGGTCCAGGTATTTGCGGTACGATATTTCCATCTAATCTATTCTACTGAAGAATTATTATGGCAGATGAAGCATCTGCCATTAATTCGATTCACTCTAAATGTCATCCCGGGCTTTGACCCGGAATCCAGAAAGCGAATCTCCCTACTTATATTAAATTCTGGCGGATTAATTCTTTACGCCGCCCCCTTCTTCCTCAAATCGCTGAATATCTTTATTGACATATAAAACACCGACAGCAATATCAGCGGGCCGCCGATATAAATAAAGATCTTGGCGTACGGGCAAGTATCGGTTCCGGCCAGACCAATCGCGTGAATCAAAATCGCCGAGCCGAAAATCCAGTAGACCAATTTCTTTCTTTTAATCGACGCCGTCGAGAAGAAAAATATGACGCCGAGCGCAAAGAACAGGGCCGTATGGCCGTTCAGATGCACATGCCCGAGTTTCAAATTATCGACAAATTTATCCCAGGTCGTCTCCCCCGATGAGCCGGCGAATTTCCCCAGATCTTCATTGGTAATCGGCTCTTCCTGACCCGAATCGGCCCAGTTGGGGGCGGTTACCGCCTGTGAATCGGTCGTAATCGCTTCCATATCGGCCTGGTAATCATAGGCCGCCTGCGCCTGCATCTCATCTTCATCGTCGCCGAAAATTCCCGATTCGATTGCCGCCAGCCCGCCGGCCCAAACCATCACCGCCAGCATCAATGCGGTGAATATTGCCACGAACAGCTTCCCGTGCGACGGAAGCATGGTCAGATTAAATTTGTCCCACATATCCATCTCCTATCTCTTCATTCCTTGAAATATATTCACAAATGCATGTTTCCTGTCACAGACCTTCCCACTTGTGATCGGCGGGTCTGAGTATCCTCCGCCTACTGGGGGAACATCATCTGCACTGCCTATCCCTGCATTTTAACTGTCTCGAGCAACTTCTTCACGATCGCCGCCGTATCGACCCCATCGGCTTCGGCGTTGAATGATGTCACAATCCGATGTCTCAATACCGGCAATGCCGCAAACCGGACATCCTCCGGCCCCGGTGTCGGACGGCCGTCCAATATGGCACGGGTTTTGGCCGCCAGAATCATATATTGCGAAGCTCTCGGCCCGGCTCCCCAGGAAACCCAGTTCCTGATAAAATCGAGCGAGTCGGCGTTATTGGGGCGGGTCGCCCGGGAAATATCAACCGCATACTTGATTAAATGATCCGAAACCGGCACCCGCCGCACCAACCTCTGCAAATCAATAATTTGGGCCGCATTCAATATCTTGCTGAGTATGTGCGTTGCCGCAACAGTGGTGGTTCGTACAATTGTCTCTTCCTCGGCCCCCGACGGATAATCGACATAGATATTGAACATAAATCGGTCCAATTGGGCCTCCGGAAGCGGGTATGTCCCTTCCTGCTCGATCGGATTCTGAGTGGCCAGAACAAAAAACGGCTCGTCCAATTTATAAGTATGTCCCGCCGCCGTGACTTCATGCTCCTGCATCGCTTGCAGAAGCGCCGCCTGCGTTTTTGGCGGAGTTCTGTTTATTTCATCTGCCAAAATGACATTCGCAAAGACAGGCCCTTTGACATATCGGAATTCCCGCCGCCCTGATCCCTTATCCTCTTCAATTATTTCGGTGCCGGTAATATCCGATGGCATCAAATCCGGCGTAAATTGAATTCTGTTAAATTTAAGATCTAAGATATTGGCCAGGGTCGAGATTAGAAGGGTTTTGGCCAGCCCCGGCACCCCCACTAAAAGGCAATGCCCGGAGGATAAAAGGGCAATCAGAAGTTGTTCAATTACCTGATCCTGGCCAATTATCACCTTGGCAATTTCATTTTTAATACTATTATGCGCCACCTTCAGTTGTTCCACGGCCTGAAGATCACCCTTATTATCAGTCATTTACTTAATCCTCCGCTGTCATTTGGTATCTTTATATAAAACAAATAGATAACCTGCTATTTTCGGAATTGATGGAAACCGCATCGAATCAGATTTCACCCTTTAAGTATTTCTTAAACAGAAAGTTGTGGAAAACAGGCCAATCATGGCTTTATTCTGTCATCACAAATAATAACAGGACAAAGCGATAGCCGCTTTTCCACAAATCGGCAGGTTTATCCACAGACTCTTAAAACCTGTTGTCGCCCTTATCCCGGTCTTTCCTTAGGGCCGGTTCCGACTCTTTTTCCGTTTCAGATTCAGTCGGCGGGATGAACCCCAAATTGGATTGACCTTCCTTCATTCGACAGGCGCCGCTAAAAATCGCACCCTGCTCAACCGCCAGCGATTTTGTCCGCAAATCCCCCTCGACATCCGACTTGGCCTGCAGTTCGATCCGCTCCGAGGCGTTGAGGTTGCCGATAACTTTGCCGGCCACGATCGCCACCGCGGCTTCGATTTCGGCTTCTACCTGCCCGCCGACGCCGATTGTCACGGTATCGTCACATATGATCTTTCCCTTGACTGTACCGTCAATCCGCACCGCTCCCTTGACATCCAGCGTCCCGACAAATGTGGCGTCCTTACCGATAATGGTGTTCATCACTCCACCTTCTGCTTTACTTGTTGGATACTTCATTGCCTGATATATATCTTAAAGGGTTAATCGGTTTTCCGTTTTCTCTTATTTCATAGTGCAAGTGAGGCGCGGTCGATTTTCCGGTATTGCCCGACAGGGCGATGCGCATCCCGGAATTGACCTTGTCCCCGGTCTTGACCAGAAGTTCGCTGTTATGACCGTACACGGTCGAAAGGCTGTCGGCATGATCGATCACGACCATCAAACCATAAGTCGAATCGTAGCCGGCGAACGCGACTCTCCCGCCCGCCGTCGCCAGTACCGGTGTGCCGATGGCGGCGGCGATGTCCACTCCGGGATGTCCCCCGGTCGAATCATCCGAATAACCGCGCGTCATAAACCCCCGCAAGGGCAACCCTTCTGGGATGGCGCGGTCCTCGATCAGGGGCGCCGCCGAATCGCTCAATTCCGCTTCATCCAGATTGGCGAACAGGACCGAATCGGGCGGGAGTTCCGGAATCTCGAAATCGATTCCCCCCAGACGCGCGATCCGATCGACTATGGCGCGGGTCTCTTTCATATTCTTTTCCAAAAGCCCAAGTTTATACTTATACAACTTTAGTGAAACATTCTCCTTTTCCAATTGCTCCGCTTCCGAGGCCTTGACCAGAATCCGCCCGTAGAATATGAAGAGCAGGATGGTGCAGAGGAGCATCACCGCCAGAAGCGCCACGACGGTCTTGAGCACCCACGCCTTGACCTTGAAACCGATCGGGGTTCCCATTCCGTCGGGCACCAGCATTAGATTGTAATATTTCGCCTGACTCATAACTAATTGATTTTCCGGAACAATTCCAGTATCCGATCGAGGTCCTCTTCGCCGTAAAATTCAATTTCGATCTTTCCCCGCTTCAATCCCGTGGAAATTTTAACGGACGTCCCCAGCAATTGTTTAAGATAATTTTCCACTTCGACCAGCGCCGGAAGTTTCCGCTTCGGCACCAATTTTCTTCTTTTCGTCCCCCGCGCCGTCTCCTCGGCCTGGCGCACCGTCATATTCTCGGCGACAATCCGCTCCGCCATGCGAACCCGCGAAAGATCATCGTCTATGGATAAAATGGCCCGGGCATGCCCTTCGGTTAATTTCCCGTCGCGAATAAAATCTTTAACTTTGTCCGGCAGGCCCAAAAGGCGAAGCATATTGGCCACGGCGGCGCGGGATTTCCCCACCTGACCGGCCAATTGATTCTGGGTCAGACCGCCATCATCCATCAATTTCCGAAATGCTTCCGCCGCTTCCAGCGGATTGAGGTCTTCGCGCTGAAGGTTTTCCACCAGCGCCATTTGCAACATATCTCCTTCATCCTTCTCATCCAGAACGATGGCCGGGATATCTTCCATGGCCGCCAGACGGGCCGCGCGTAACCGCCGCTCCCCGGCAATCAGCATATAACCGTTTTCTTTTCGTTTTACTACGATCGGCTGAAGAACCCCCTGAGCCTTGAATGATTCGGCCAGCTCCTGCAACCCCGCTTCATCGAATTGGCGGCGCGGTTGCATCGGGTTCGGAACGATCATATTCAGCGGGATCGCGCGATAAGCCGTGCCGGACGGCGCGGCGGCATCCTGACTCGGAATCAGCGCTTCCAGCCCCCGTCCCAAAACAATTTTTCCTGTCATCGACTCAATACCTCCTTGGTCAGAGCCATATAATTTTCCGCGCCGGTGGATAGAATGTCATACAAAATGATCGGCTTGCCGAAGCTGGGCGCTTCGGAGAGCCGGACATTGCGGCTGATGACGGTGTTATATACGCGGTTGTTAAAAAACTTGCGCGCCTCATCGGCCACCTGCCGCGATAAATTGAGACGCCCGTCATACATGGTTAACAGCACCCCCTCGATTTCCAGCGACGGATTCAGGTTGTTCTGCACCAGCTGGATGGTGTGCAATAACTGCCCCAGCCCCTCCAGCGCATAGTACTCGCACTGAATCGGAATCATGACCGACTGCGCCGCCGAGAGAGCGTTGACGGTCAGGAGTCCCAGCGAGGGCGGACAATCGATGATGATGTAATCATACCGCTCCGCCACGGTCGCGAGAGCGCGCGCCAGAATTTTTTCGCGCGACATCATCGTCACCATCTCCACTTCGGCGCCGACCAGGGCGATCGACGACGGGGCGACATTTAAAAAGGACAAATCAGTCGGCTTTATCACTTCCAATAGCGACTTGGCGCCAATAAGGACTTCATAGACCGACGATTCCATCTTTGTTTTATCCAGGCCGATACCGGAGGTGCTGTTCGCCTGCGGATCGATATCAACCAGGAGCGTTTTCTTTTCCGCGACGGCCAGGCAGGATGAAAGATTGACGGCGGTCGTGGTTTTTCCGACCCCGCCCTTCTGATTGGCCACCGCAATTATTCTTGCCACATTCACCTCTGGAATTCACGGAAATAAATTTCAATTCCTTATACTCCGGCAGAGTATGATATTAACAAATAATATGCAAGAAAAAACTAAGGAACTATCTGGAAAAAACGCAGATAGTGCGAACTCTTTCGGAATTATCAAGATAGTATTGATACGATCGGCATTTATGCATCCCCATTTTGTTATCCCCGGAATGATTGAAATGAGAATAATAAACAAACTGTCCGTGCGGAAGTAAGAGCGACTGCGCCCCCAGGAGAAGTTTTTGATCGGGACGGATATATTTCATGAAGCCATAATTGAACGAAGCGGAAGGGATCCCTTTTATAGCCCCCAGAAAATCCTCCGGAATCACTTTCCCCCCTAAATTGAACTTTCTCATGATCCCCGCCAGGAAACCGGCTTTCTTGAGTGTCCTTTCAAATAGAATGCCCTCGACCTCCGGAAAAGATAGTAATATAATGAGGGAAGGGAATCCGGCCCCCGGACCAATATCAAAAATCCTTCCGGACGGCCGATCAATAAATTCAAAAGGGATCAACGAATCCGCCGCCATTCCGACCAGATCCGGATGCGATGTTTCACGTGAAACAAGATTGAATCGGGTATTGGTGGCCTGAATTTCCTCCAGAAAATCGGCTACCGCCCCAGCTGAGCCATATTTCTCCAGGATATTTTCTGATCTGAAAAGAGGAATATTGCTTGTCTCTTGCGATAATAACACCAATTACTCCGGTTTCTTTATATCATCGGCTCGTCTGCCGAATCGCTTTATATAAATCGAAAGAACCGCCAGATCGCCGGTTGTAACTCCTTCAATACGGCTCGCTTGCCCAAGCGAATTCGGCCGAAACCGGACAAATTTTTCCCGAGCTTCATTTCTCAACCCGGATATACTTTCGAAAGATATTTCTTCTGGAATACATTCCCCTTCCATCTTGCGAAATTTCTCGATCTCCCGCTCCTGCTTTTTTATGTATCCTTCATACCTTATATATATGGCGGCCCGCTCCAAAACTTCCAGCCCTGAACCATGCGATTCCAATGAAGAATCCAGATATGGGATAATATCGCGCGGAGTTACTCCCGGGACTTTCAGCAATTCCGCCAGAGATACATTCTCCCGTTTAACAAAATGTTTTGCCAGACCATCCAATCTGGAAACCGGAACAGAGGTCTTTCGGAGCCGCGAAATCTCTTTATCGGTACTGATTCGAATCTTCTCGAACTGGCCAAAATCGTCATCCGATATTAATCCATATTTATTGGCGTGAGAGAATAACCGATCCCTGGCATTATCTTCCCGCAATCCCAGACGATACTCCGCGCGAGATGTAAACATGCGATAAGGCTCTGTCGTAGAATGAGTTATTAAATCGTCTATCATAACACCTATATAAGCCTCACCTCGATCCAAAATGAGCGGCGGTTGGTCGTTTATTTTAAGGGCGGCATTGATTCCCGCCATTAAGCCTTGTCCGGCCGCTTCTTCATAACCGGATGTTCCATTAATCTGGCCCGCCAAAAACAGCCCTTCAAGACGCCTGGTCTCAAGCGAGGCTTTAATCTGATAGGCCGGGCAATAATCATATTCAATCGCATATCCCGGTTTGGTTATCTTAGCTTCTTCCAGGCCGATGACAGATCGAATCGCCTCATATTGGACATCCTCCGGAAGCGAGGTCGAAAAGCCGTTGGGATAGACCTCATCGGTTCCGTTCCCCTCCGGTTCAAGAAAAATCTGGTGGCGCGGCTTATCGGCAAAACGATATATTTTATCTTCAATCGACGGGCAATAACGCGGTCCCCGCGATTTAATTTGTCCTGAAAACATAGGGGAGAGGAGAAGATTCCGCAAAATTATCCCCTTTGTCTTGTCGGTCGTATATGTCAGATGACAGGGAACTTGATTGAATTCACGGCCTTCGGTTGCATATGAGAAAAAGGGAACCGGAATCTCGCCCGGTTGCTCTTCGCACCGGGAATAATCAATGGTCCGCCCGTCCAGGCGCGGCGGCGTTCCGGTTTTGAGTCGACCGATTTCAAACCCAAGCGCTCGGAAAGACTCGCTTAATTTATAGGCCCCTTTTTCACCTCTTCGTCCCGCCGGAATCTGCTTCTGCCCAATATGTATCAATCCCCCCAAAAAGGTCCCCGAGCAGACTATTACTGCCGGCGCGAAGATTCTCTCTTCGCTTTCCAATTCAATTCCCGCAATTTTGTCTCCCTCCGTCAAAAAGGCCCCGGCCGTCCCCTCTATTATAGTTATATTTTGATCCGCTTCGACAAAGCGGCAGACAAACTCGTTATAGCCGATTCGATCCGCCTGCGCCCTGGTTGACCAAACCGCCGGCCCTCGAGAGAGATTCAACTTCCGAAATTGTATCCCGGTGGCATCAATGGCTCTTCCCATCAGCCCGCCCAGAGCATCTATTTCTTTGACTATCTGGGATTTACCAAGCCCTCCAATAGCCGGATTACAGGACATAAGCGCCAGTTTGGTCCTGTCCATCGAAACCAATGCAACCTTTTTACCCATCCGGGACCCCGCCAGAGCCGCCTCCACTCCGGCATGCCCGCCACCCACAACAATTATGTCAAAATCAAAATGTTTCACGTAAAACAATTCCTACTTCCCTATACAGAATCGTGAAAAAATCCGATCCAGAATTTCCTCATTATATATCCGCCCGGTTATCTCGTCAATTTCATTTATTCCTTGCCTCATTTCAAAAGCAATAAGTTCCGGTGAGAGCGTTTTGCCAATCCCAATTCTGGCTCGTTTGAAAAATTTCAGAGCCAATTCCAATTTTCTTTTATGACGCTCTGAAGTTACAACCAGTTGATCGGTCAGATCCGGCATTCCGGCATTTATACGGCGGATCAATTCCTTGCGAAGATGTTCCAGACCGCGTTTTGTCAAACAGGAAATTGCCATGCCTGCAGTTGCATCAAGTCCCGAAAAGAGGGGCACTTTTGAGATATCCTTAACTTTATCTACTTTATTGTACAACAATAATATATCAATCTTTTGCGGCATTTTCTTGAGATCTTTGACAGCTTCCTTTTGCCATCCCTTGCGCGTAATATCAATCAGCCATAATATCAAATCAGAATTATTCAAAATGCCTCGAGCCGATTTCTGCCCGGCCCGTTCAATTATTCCCGAGCTCTTCCTGAGTCCCGCCGTATCCGTGATTGAAACCGCTATCCCCTCCAAATCAATCCACTCGGTCAAATAATCACGAGTCGTTCCGGGAATCGGGGCCACGATGGCTCGGTTCTGATTGAGGAGGAGATTGAATAGCGATGATTTCCCGGCATTGGGCCGCCCCGCGATAGCAATCCTAAATCCTTCCTTGATTATTTTGCCTGAGCGATAGGTGTCAATCAAGCGCTTTGCTTCCTTTATTATATGGTCCAGTTCTGCAAGCATTTTGTCTTTTGTGGTCGCTTCAATGCCTTCCTCCGGATAGTCAACCGAAGCCTCTATTTCCGCCAGAAGATTAATTGATTTATCTCTAATAGTATCAACGCCTTCAGTCAGCAAACCCAGAAGATTTTTCCGGGCTGTGGAGTAGGCATATTCCGTTTTCGAAGCAATCAAATCGGCAACCGCCTCGGCCCTGGCCAGGTCGATTCGGCCCGAAAGAAACGCCCGTCGCGTAAATTCCCCCGGCTCGGCTGAACGAATTCCATAACCAAGTATTTCGCGCAAGATCCGCCTCAAAACAAATTGCCCTCCATGGCAAAATATTTCTGCCTGCCTTTGGCCGGTGTATGATTTCCCTTCCGGCATTTCCACCAAAGTCACCTCGTCGATAACATCGCCTCTCTTGTCCATAATATGACCGTAGTACATATGAAAGGGGCGATGAGGCTCCTTTTCATCTCCTGCGGGGCAAAATATTTTCTCCACTATAGCCGAAGCTTCCGGACCGGCGATCCGTACCGCCCCGATCCCGCCCTCACCCGGCGGCGTTATCACAGCGGCAATGGTATCGTCATTGGCAAACTTGATATTTCACTCCTTTAAATACTTTCGTCCGATATGATATTGCCTTTCCTCCTGAAAAGCAAGGTGCGTCTCTAAATATGGAGCAATTTAAACCTTAATTGCCGATGTCAGCCGCAAAATAAAAACCGGGGGGCTTCCGCCTCCCGGTTTAAATACTCAATAATATTTGCCGGCTCAAGACGGCGGGGTCATCACGGTCGTTTGTTTCTTGTACGGCTTGAACATAAGCTGTTCGATCAGGGAAAACAGCGAGAAGCAGGTCCAGTAAAGAACCAGCCCGGCCGCCGCTTTATAAAAGAAGAACCCCATCATCGGCGGCATGATATAAACCAGCATCTTATTCTTGGGATCGGTCATGGTCATATGCTGCTGGATGAACATTACTACCATCATTATCACCACCATTATTATATAAGGATCGGTGAAAGACAGAGCCCCGCGCGAAAGATCGTTCCACCATAAAATAAACGGCGCCTGCCGGAGCAGGATGGTGGAACGGAAAACGGCGAACAGCGCAAAAAATAACGGCAACTGCGGCAAATAGATCAGACACCCGGAAAACGGATTTACTCCGGATTCCTTGTACAATTTCATCATTTCCCGGTTAAGGGCCTGAGGATTGTTTTTATGCTTCTTCTTCAATTCCTCAAGTTTCGGCTGGATATCCTTCATCGCCATCATCGATCGCACCGACTTTCTCGATAACGGCCAGGTCACCAGCTTCACCAGAAGCGAAAAGACTATGATGACAAATCCGTAATTGGGAATAATCTGATACATCCGGGGCAGAAGCCACAAAATCGGCACCGCGAATATTTTGATGATCCATCCCACGAACGGCGTCGTCCCGATATCAATCAAATCGGCGATATTATGCTTATAGTTTTTCAGGAGATCATAATCGATCGGGCCGACAAAAACCGAAAAAGAATCCGCCAGCCTTTCTGTCGACGGCATATCCATCGTCAGTCCGGTGGTTATTACCCGCGCCTGAACCGTGCCCCGGGCGGTCACTTCCTTTTCCTTTTTCCCCGAGGCCTTTACGCCCGATGCTTCCCGCGATTGGGGGATCATAATTGTCGCGAAATATTTGGAGCGATTGGCCACCCAATTGGTAGTGCCGCTCAAACCGACATTGAATTGATCGTTGGTATAGTCATCAAATTTGATTCGTTCCCCGCCCATAAAGGCCGCCGCCCAGAACATGCTGTAATCGTCGGCCACTTCCAGCTCGGTTGGTTTGAGCGGATTGTTCCATTCCAATGAATATTCCCGTTCGAAATTGAATCCATTGCTTCGATTTGCCTCCACCACCAAATCATACTCATACCGATCGGGATAAAAACGATAGCGCTTCGCGATCGATCCGCCCCCTTCATTATTATAAGTATAGGTCAACTCAAGAGGGGTTTTATCGGCGATATACTGCCCTTTGGGAAGTGATGATCGATAGACCAGCTTCCCGGCATCGAAGGTTCCGCTTGAAAAGAAAAATTGCGGGGTGGCCGTCTGACAATCCGGAAGCATCTCGACCGGCCCGTCATCAACATATTTAAATTCCTTCAACTTCAGCGAAACCGGCCCGCCCCCATGATTACTCAGAAGTATAATCCAATTATTGGTCTCGACCTTGATTGTATCCTCGGGGAGATTAGCCATTTCCTCGATTACTGGAGCCGCGGCCGTGCCGGTATCAATGGTGGCAACGACAGTTTCTTTCCCCGCTTCGGGCTCTGCCGCTGGCATTGTTGTTTTAAGGCTGTCAACGGCCGGAGTCTGAGATTGCGGCCGTGGAGGAGCCGGCTTATAAAGACCAAGCGTTGTCATAATCGGCACCCAGAAAAGCACCAGCAGAACCAGCAATACCACAATTATTATCGTTTTTTTATCCATAACCTTACTTCCTCAATGGGATTCCTTTCCCGGGACGGGATCGTAGCCCCCCTCGTGCCAGGGGTGACAGCGAAAGAGACGCTTGACGGCCAACCATGCACCCTTAATTGCGCCATGTTCCCGTATTGCTTCCTCAGCATAATGCGAGCAGGTGGGATAATAGCGACACTCTCCTCCCATCAAAGGAGAGAGAGTATATCGATAAACCGCAATCAGAAACAATAGGGGGTAACTGAATAAGGAAATCTGTTTATTAGCCATCGGCTCTAATCTGTTCGACTATTTTATCCAACTCCGACGATAATGACCGATGGTCAGTATCCTCGGCCATGCCGTTGAATCGCAACGCCATCATTCCGGGAAGGTTCTGCGATTCGGCCACCCGGCGGATCTCCTCCCGGAGCCAGCGTTTGATACGGTTGCGTTCCACCGCTCCACCGGTTAATTTCGGAATCAGATAGGCCGCCAGATAACGGCCGGGCAGAGAATCTTCCGACAAATCACAATAAGCGGTCAAATGCCCGGCACGATACTTCTTTCCGGCCCTGAGAAGATTCTGAATCATCTTCCGGCTTTTAAGCGAGTGGCGCGCCAATTTATTTTCTCTTCTTCACCGAGACAGTAAGACGTTTCCGTCCTTTGGCACGACGCCGTGCCAAAACTTTGCGGCCGTCAGCGGTTGCCATTCTTTTCCGAAAACCGTGATCGTTCAATTTCTTGCGGTTCGACGGCTGAAATGTGCGTTTCATAATTTCTATATATCCTTTAATTTAAATTTCCAAGACTTAGCAATATATCGAAAATTGCTCCTCCGTCAAGGGGAAATGGCGGGAATTCGGCCATCGGCCCGGCTATATCAGGATAATCATGGGAAGATTAGTCTGCCCCTGAAGATTTCATGGCCAGTCTTTCCCGAAACAATTGTCCGATTTCGGCGCCAATAATGAAAACAACCGATGAATAATAGATCCAGGAGGCGATCACTACACCGAAAACATAGGTGCCGTAAATCTGTTTCAGTGACGCAACATTCAAAATATAGTATCCGAACAACTGCCGCGCCATTTCCCAAAGAAAGGCCGCCCAGAGGGCGCTCAAGGCCGGAACTTTCCATCCCAAACGGGCATAGGGTATCAACGAATAGAGCGTGAAAAATCCCGCGAATATGAAAAAATAAGAAACAACCACTAGCAGAATATTTTCCCATTGGCTGAAACGAAGAAATTTCAATATCTCGGTCTTTTGAGCGTTATGTACCAGAATACCCAGGGTAGGCAAGATCGCCGTCGAAATCAGAAAAAAAGACATCACCAAAAGCACCATCCCGAAGTCGCGCAGTTTACCGATGATAATAAACCTGCCCCTGTCGGGAACGAATACGCGATTGAGGATGGTTCGCATACTGCTGAAAAGACCGCTGGCGGCAATCATAAGGCCGATGACGCCGATTACTCCCGCGATTTTTTTGTAATGGCGAAATTCCTCGATCCGCCCGCTGATGAATTTCTGCACGAAATCGGAATAACTCTGATATGGAACAATGCGTTCAATGATGGAATTGACCTGCGCCGCGAGTGGGGCGCTGGCCAAAACATTTCCGAGAATTGAAAAAATAATCAAAACGAACGGCACAATACAGACAAAAAGGGAAAAAGCCAACCCGCCGCTCAGAAGGAAAGCGTGGTGCTCATCGATCCGGCGATATAAACCGCCCAGATAATGCCCTAAAAAACCCTTTATGTAATTCCAGACTTTCATAGAAAAACAGACCGCCTCGGCCCGATTACGAAATATATGTTCCGCCTCGCCTCAGGTCAACTCTCTCGCCATATTTGATAAATCGGGAATAAAAAAACCGCCGGCAATCGCAAAATCGCCGGCGGTTATTCGTGTTTGGGGCAATCTACTTTTTAAAACGAGCGAAGCCCAGACCAACCAACCCTAACCCGAAAAGGGCAAAGGTTGCCGGCTCAGGAACCACATTGCTCCCCTTATAGTCAAGCATCAGACAGGCCCGGTCTATCCGCAATTTCTGTTCTCCGGCAAGAACTGAAACTGCAAGGGGACTGGTATTCCAGAATCCGTCCATCGTTACGTTCGTCAAATCATAGGTGGTATTATCATACCCCCACTGATTTAACGGGTCCCATGTCCAAATTCCCTGCATACTGACATAATTATTGTCAGTATCGATAAAGAACCCATCAATCCAGAGTTTCGCCCGAACGATAATGTCCGGGGGAACCACTAGACCAGCCGGCAGCGTGTGTCCCCAGTCGAGGCGATCGGGATAAATCCCGCCGCTATTCGAAAGGAAAACACCCGGCATACCGGGATTGAGGTCCGGATCGGAGAAGTCAATACAGGACGCATACATGTAGCGATGCTGGTCTTCGGAGAATCTCCAGTCATGGAAAATATTCTCCACCATTTGCGGGGTGGCCCAAAGCTGTGCCGGAACGGCCACCAGGACAAATAAGACAAGCAGTTTAAGAATAGTTTTGGGCATTAAAGACCCCAAGTTAAACGTTATAAGCATATTCGATAAAGCAATTGATGTGCCGTCTTCATAACTCGTTGACTGTTAAATATATAAATAGAATATTGCACATTTTTTCATGATTTTGTTGAAAAATTATCATATTTTATTGCATATATTTGCATATTTTTACCAATTTATTAGTTATTATTATAGATAGATTTAACCCATTATTATTATATTAATCAAAATTAGTAATTCATTCTCCAGAGCGAATAATTAAGAACCGAAGCATAACTGACCCATATTAAATATGGTATCATCACAATGGCCGCGGTCGGGGCAATGGCCCTAAATTTAAGAGTTGTGATTAATATCATAATCCATAGAGCTAATATTTCAAGAAATGCCGCTAACGGCAATTTCAGTCCGAAAAATATCCAACTCCAGGCGGCATTTAGGATTAGCTGCACCACGAAGTAAACAAGCGCCGTCTTAATCGCGGCATTATTCAATCCCTTTCGCCAGATTAAGAAAGCCGCCACCGCCATCATCGCATATAATGTGATCCAGGCTGGCGCAAACAGCCAGTTGGGAGGAGTAAACGATGGCTTATTCAGGCCGGCATACCAGGTTGGAATTGCCGAGACATTGGGAATGGACCCGATTACGCCCGCCAATTGGCAGATCACAATACTGCCAATCAATTTAAATATGTCGCCTTTAAAAAAAACCATCCTGCTATAAAACTCAATCCGCTGTTCAACAGTTCCCATCAATGACGAAACTGCATCATATACATAACTGAAAGAGCAAATAAATAGCAATAGCTCTTCGCATAAAAAAAGCCGGCAGATCGCCGGCTTTAATAATTTCATCAGTCCGACTATTGCATTTTCAAAAGCCGATCTATCAAAATAAAGGCCAGTGCCGCCCGTTCGTTGCGGTCCAATTTTTCTTCCAATCGCTTTAAATGGGCGTTGATTTTGTCCGCCGTAAGTGAATCGCTCATTACCAAATCATATGCTCTCTGCAACTGCCCCTCATTAATACAATAAACCGATTCTCCGCCGGTTAAATCAATTGCTTTCATTGACATATAAAATAGACCTCTTCTTAAGCGCTGAAACTGGAGCCGCAGCCGCACGACTTCTTGGCTTTCGGATTGGAGAAACGGAATCCGGACCGAATCAAATCATCAGAGTAATCTATATGCAGGCCATCAAGATAAAGGGCGCTCCGCATATCCGCCACCACCCGAAAATCATTTTCCTGATAGAGAACTACATCGTCTTTATGGACTTCAGTATCTAACCCGGCCCCGTAAGTCAATCCTGAGCATCCTCCCGAAACAACCTCGATTCTCAGGAATTTCTCCCCGCCGACCTGTATATTTATCAGCTCCTGTTTCGCCTTTTCAGTGATATTTATATTCATAATACCTTTCACCTATATTTAATAATTGCTTTTTTTGTGCAGATATAATACGGAAAGGGCTCTCATCTTTTTGGGAGATATTTGCATTTTTGACACAAAAGAAAGGCCGGTTACCCGGCCTTCCCAAAACATTAATAATGCGATGCTTCTTTTATGGAGCCAGGTGATAGGCGATAAGGGTCCAGAATTCGTTGGTATACCAGCCGTCCATCAGATCATATTCCTGTCTAATATTGACTATTTTCCCCGTTCCCGGCGCGAACCATTCCTTTCCGTTTCCGGCACATTCGTCGCCGCATCCCCATTGCGATGTAATTATATAGGCGTTCGGAAAATCTCCCGCCGGTGTCGTAATGCCGTCATGGGCCACAACATTATATATTTTTCCGAAATAGCCGTCATCATACTGCCAGCTCTTGCCTGAAATTAAAGGGAATATATATTTTTCAGCCGGCGGTGTAGCGTCATACCCCAGATTGATTGTATCCCCCAAGGTTTCCACCGTATAGGTGTAACTTTCATTATTGAGATTATAATTGATATGATTGGAATCTATTGCCGTAATCATAATAGTATCGTACTTCATCTGAAGGCTGTCATACCGCTCATATTGCCACCACGAACCCTGAGTATGAGGAAAAGCACCGCCAATTGACCCGCACCTCAAATACTCCCCATTCCTATAAATGAAATTTATGAGACGAGAAACATCGAGAATATTCACCGCCCCGGAATTATCGACATCAACCCTATAATAACTGGCCGGAGCCGGACCGCTCTTATAGAGGAAATTAATCAGGAATGAAATATCCAGGATATTAAGGGCATTGTCTTGCTTCGCATCTCCGCATCCTTCGCAAGGATAAGTGGACGGAACAACATAGATTTGAAAATCGCAGGTTGCTCCAATATCCCCCACACAAACATCTCCGGCCCCTACGGAAACATCAAAAGTCTTTCCATAATCATCGCAGGAAGGTGTAAAATTGTAACTGCCGGTCCAGCGATTAATGCTTCCTGGACCATTGAGAATCTCATAGTACACCGGATCGCCGTATATTGAGCCTGCCGAGATACCATAATTAAGTGCCTTTCCATAAGTCACCCCAAATTGAGCGGGACAATTCCAGAAATTTATTCCACAACAAGTGGGCACGGTAACATGCCAGCAACGGGGCATGTCTGTCGAGAAAGTCGGTGCCGGATCTTCAAATAGCCAATTATATGGAGCTCCCGGCGAGGCCGTATCGACACAGATATACCCTTCGCCGCCGGGCTCAATATCAATGGCAAGCGCAAACTGAATATAACTCTTCGCCCCCAGGCCACTGGGCCATCCAGCCGAGCCGGCGCCGGTGAAGCAAAGGGTATCCGGCAGGTTACCGTCCCAACTGAATTCATTGATCTGATTGGTCAGATCCCAAAACCCTCCCGGCTCGAAGCCGTTGAGAAGATTTATGGAGTGGGTTGTACCAAGCCAGCCTCGATCAATGTGATGCACCTGTGTAATACTGCCATCCGGACTGTATATTTTCAGCGGCAGAACAATTTGAGAGCGCATTAAGTCGTTATTATCCATCGCAATACTAAATATTACCGGACTTATGGGCATCCCCGGCTCAATTCTATCACAGCCGATTTGCGGTGCCGTCATCTCAATAGTCATTCCTACTAATGCCGAATTAGCCAGTGAAATAATTGTCAGCATTGTCAAAGCGATTTTCCTGAACATATTATCCTCTCCCTGCGGAATTTTATTATTTTACCTTCCCATATTAGAAAGACAACGAATTTATTTGTCCTATTTAAATCTATCCACGTTTGATATAATGTCAAGTCCTTTATATTTGATATTATCATACATTAAAGTCCAACGCTATCTTCAATTTATTTTTCCCTTGAATTACCGCCGCAAATATGTATCTTCCCCAGCATTATGAACAAGGGCCTGCAAAAAATATTCGGCGAGATTCCAGAGACCTATGAACTGGTCAACCATATCCTTACACTGGGTACTGATATCGTTGTCCGTAAGCGGATGGCCCGTCAGGCGGCTAAAGACGGCGGCCGTCGCTGGCTCGATGTCTGTTCCGGAACCGGGGAGACCGCCGTCAATCTGAGCAAATTGGCCCATAACGGCACTCAGATATTTGCGGCCGATTTTTCCGGCCCCATGCTTCAGCTCGCCGCGGCCAAACCGGAAGCAAAAAATATCCGCTTTGTCCTGGCTGACGTCGGACATCTCCCATTTCCCGACAACAGTTTCGATCTGATTACTCTCTCGTTCGCCACCCGCAATATTAACACTTCCCGCGAAAACCTGATTAAAACCATAAGCGAGTTCCGCCGCGTTCTGCGACCCGGCGGACGGTATCTCAATCTTGAGACCAGCCAGCCCCGTTTTGGCATGGTGCGGAGATTGATGCACCTCTATGTCAAGCTGGCCGTGAAACCGGTCGGAACCCGAATCTCCGGCTCCAAGGCCGGGTATGCGTACCTGTCGGAGACCATCCCTCGCTTCTACTCGGCGGAGGAATTTGCCGAAATCCTCACTTTGGCAGGATTCAGCGAAGTTACTCATAGGCGGATGTTTCTCGGTATTGCCGCCCTTCATAAGGCCGTCAAATAATTTTGTCATTGCCTTGATACCGTCGAAAGTCCTATTGTATCTTTATGGCAACAATTGAACTCCTAAAATCCTGCTTCCTTTGTTCCGGGCTCAATAACGATGAAATCGGGGCCGTTCATAAAATAATTTCCATAAAGAAGCTTGCGAAAGGGGAGATTCTTTTCTTTGAAGGCGACCCTGCCGCCGGTTTCTTCATTCTTCTGGCCGGACGGGTCCGGGTTTATAAATCATCCCCCGACGGCAAAGAATTTACAATTCATCAAATTGCCCCGGGGCAAATGTTTGCCGAAGCGGCCGTTTTCCGCGGCAACCACTTTCCGGCCAATTGCGCCGCTCTGGTCGATTCGATTGTCGCCTTTATTCCCAAAGACGCCTTTACTCAATTAATTAAAGATTCGCCGCAAATCTCCCTTAAAATCATCGCTTCCCAAGCCGGTTTCCTTCGTGAATTTAATCTTAAGGTCGAAGAGCTTACCCTCAAAGAGGTTCCGGCTCGAATCGCCGGTTATTTGCTTCATGAATTGCAAAAGCAGAAAAGACCGGAAATTATACTTGATATATCTAAAGCCGAATTGGCTCGCAGTTTAGGGACTATCTCCGAGACCTTATCCCGCAATCTCAAAAAATTAAAAGAAATAGGCGCCATAAAGGTCTCCGGCAAAAAAATCTTCATCCTTGACCGGGATCGTCTTCAGTCCATCGCCGACGGCGAAAAAATCTGATTCCCTTGACATAAGTCAAAGAGGTTTTCTGTCTTTAATTCGATATTAGTCGTAGATTATGGACTATTTATATCGATTTACAGGAGCCCGAAAATGTCGAAGCGGAAAATAATCAGGATCGATGAAGAAAGATGCGATGGTTGCGGATTATGTGTCCCCTCCTGCGCTGAAGGGGCGCTGGCCATTATCGAAGGCAAGGCCCGTCTGATAAGCGAGACACATTGCGACGGCCTTGGCGCCTGTCTCGGAGAATGCCCACAAGGAGCAATTACTATTGAAGAACGCGACGCCGCCGATTTTGACAATGCCGCCGTTTCTGAACGTCTTCACAAGCAAGGATCACTTCAGGCGGAGCCGCTCCCAATTTCGCCCTTAACCGCCTCATCACATTTCCCATCCTGCCCCGGAAGCCGCTCTCATTCCTTAACGCGTTCGGCAACGGCCGCATCGTTGACGGAACCGGCTGATTTACCCAAAGATCAATCCTATCTGGGCAACTGGCCGGTGCAGATTCATCTGGCACCAATCAAAGCACCGTACTTCCGGAACGCACGCTTATTGATAGCCGCCGATTGCGTCCCTTTTGCCATCGCGGATTTCCATCGCCGATTCCTCGACGGCCGGACTCTTCTGGTCGGCTGTCCCAAACTTGATGACACCGATACCTATCTTCGAAAGTTGACTGCCATTATCACGGAAAATGAGATTCTATCAATTGAAATCGCCTATATGGAAGTCCCGTGTTGCTCCGGGCTGGTGAATCTCTTAAGGCAGGCCCTGGCCAATGCCAATAAATCAATACCGCTGACCCTATATAAAATCGGCATCCGCGGGAGTCAGCTGAATAGCGAGATTATTTAACAAAGGATTTGAATATGAGCGAATTAATCAACAATGCCCGCAAACGAAAGGACCTCCTCAAGCATATGATTCTGCAACTGCATAAGGGAGAGGCCCCCGACGCAGTCCGCAAACAATTGCTCCGTCTTATGGGCGAGGTCCCATATGCCGATGTGGTCGAAGTCGAACAGGAATTGATCGGGGAGGGGTTGCCGGAAACAGAGATTCTTCAGTTATGTGACTTGCATACCGCTGTCCTCAAAGGCAACATTGACCAGAGCGGCGCCAAATCCGCCCCCGCCGGGCACCCCGTTCACACTTTTTTGCAGGAAAACAAGGCGCTCGGATGGGAAATCAGTACCCTGACGAAGTTATATGATGAAATCAAGAGCCGTTCCGATAATGATGACATCTCTCCCTTGATGCTCGAAATCCGCAAGCATTTCAATGCCCTTACCGATGTCGAAAAACATTATCGTCGCAAAGAAAACCTGCTGTTCCCATATCTGGAGAAACACGGAGTCACCGGTCCCCCCACTGTAATGTGGGGTAAGCACGATGAAACCCGCGATCTGATAAAAGCGGCCCTTGAGACCTTTGAGCAGTCCGGCCGGATTACGGCCGGGGAGGCAATAATTGTAATCGACCTCGTCCTCAACCCGGCCTCGACCGCTATCGAAGATATGATTTATAAGGAGGAGCAGATTCTATTCCCCATGTGCCTCGACACCCTGTCAGATCAGGAATGGTATAATATCTATAATCAGAGCCTCGAAATTGGCTTTTGTCTCTATGACCCGACCGATATCTGGAAGCCGGCGGTCGATTCGGCCGCAATGAGTGCCGCATCATCAGAAAACAGCAGAATTCAACTTCCCAGCGGTAGCATGACCCCGCAGGAGTTGACCGCTGTTCTGAATACCATCCCCTTTGATTTAACCTTTGTCGATAAAGATGATACTGTCCGCTATTTCACCCAGGGCAAGGAGCGGATCTTTGACCGAAATCGCGCTATCCTCGGCCGCAAGGTTCAACTTTGCCATCCCCCCTCAAGTGTCCATATCGTCCAGAATATTATTGATGATTTTCGCTCCGGTATTCAAGATCGCGCCGCTTTTCATATCAATTTGCACGGCCGCTTTATCAGTATCGAATATTTCGCCCTGCGGGGAAGCGCCGGGGAGTATTTAGGAACACTCGAAGTGAGCCAGGATTTGACCGAGAAACGGAAACTGGAAGGGGAGAAGCGGCTTTTGAGTTATGTTGATTGAAAGGAAAATAATATGAATAAAACAAAATCTTTGATTGATATCACGCCCGAAACCAAAGTCGGCGTCTTTCTTGAAAATTTCCCTCATCTGGAACAATTCCTCCTGGAAATGTCTCCGGCTTTTGCCAAACTGCGTAATCCCCTCTTACGCAAAACGGTCGCCAAAGTGGCCACCCTTCGTCAGGCGGCCCAGATCGGCGGTATCCCCCTTGGCACTTTGATTAACTCTCTTCGCTCCGCCGCCGGAATGGAAGAATCGGCGATTTCGGAATCGTCGGGGGATAAATCTTCGGCGCCGGAATGGTACAATCCCTCGGCCATCGCTAAAAGTCTCGACGCCCGCGCGATGCTCGAAGGCGGGGAGCATCCGCTGGGAAAAGTCATGGAGGAATTGAAAAGTCTCCCCGAAAATAAAATCTTTGAACTGATCACACCCTTTCTCCCCGCGCCGCTGATTGATGTCGCCAAAGGGAAAGGTTTTGCCGCTTATACTGCAAACGACGGTGCATTATTCAGAACCTACTTTAAAAAGGAATAGTTTATGTCTTCCCAGCCCATTAAAAACAGCGGCCGTCTCAACCCGGCCGAAATATATCATCTCGATAAATTATTGGATTATGTCCCCGGCTCGATTGTCAGCCGGACTCTGATCCAGAGTAAAGCCGGAACCGTAACCCTGTTCTCTTTCGGCGACGGTCAGTCTCTGAGCGAACATACCGCCCCGTACGATGCTCTGGTGCAGGTCCTTGACGGCGAGACAGTTTTGACTATCGACGGCAAACCGATTGCGGTCAAAGCCGGGGAGACCGTTCTCATGCCGGCCAATATTCCGCACGCCGTCAACTCCGTCGCTTCCTCCAAAATGCTTCTTACCATGATTCGGGGAACCGCCGAATAGGGAAGAAGCGATGAATTTCCTGATTCTCTTGCCGGTTATTATTTCATCGCTCATTCTCGGCGCGCATTTTTTCCGGGCGGCCGATTATGGGCTGGTGCTTTTATGCACTACCGCGCCGTTTATGCTCCTTATTCGCCGCGCCTGGGTTCCCCGCGCCATGCAAATCCTGCTGCTTCTCGGCGCCGCCGTTTGGATTTCGACTTTGACAACAATCGCCAAAATGCGCCTGATGATCGGCGAGTCCTGGCTCCGGATGGCGATAATCCTCGGCGCCGTGGCTCTTTTCACGGCCGGTTCGGCCCTTATGTTTGAGAATAAAAGGCTTCATCAATGGTACCGCCAAATCGCCCTTCCGATAATTCCGTCTCTTTCGGCCTTTTTCCTGACCATCGTTATTTTAAGTATTGTCCAAATTGTGGTTCATCCTCCGATGCTTCTGTTCGAGCGTTTTATTCCCGGCGCCGGGTGGTTCGAAATATTTCTTCTTGCTCTCTACGCCGGATGGGTGACCGAAAAGATGCTTGATATCAAAGAGTCCCCCCGCTGGCGGCTCCGTATCTGGGCCCTTTTTTCCGTGGTCTTTTTCGGGCAACTTTTTATCGGCCTTCTCGGTATCGATAAATTCCTGATGACCGGAAAGTTGCACTTCCCGATTCCGGCCCTGATTGCGGCGGGCCCGATATTCCGCGGCGACGGGTTTTTCATGCCGATTCTCTTTGCCGCCACGGTCATCCTGGTCGGCCCGGCCTGGTGCAGTCATCTCTGCTATATCGGAGCCTGGGACAATATCGCTTCGCACGGACGAAATAAACCGAAAAAGATGCCGGTTTGGCGGCAACCGGTTCGGATCGCCATCATGATTGTTGTGATCGCTGTCGCCATTGTTCTTCGGCTGGCCGGCGTTTCGGTCACATTCGCCTCGATTCTGGCGGTCGCATTCGGCTTGATTGGGGTCGGCCTGATGCTGGTCTGGTCGAGAAAAACAGGGGTGATGACTCATTGCACCGCCTATTGCCCGATCGGCCCGATGGCCAACTGGTTGGGCAAATTGTCTCCTTTCAGAATTAAGATTAATGACGCTACCTGCACCGACTGCGGTATCTGCCACACCGCCTGCCGGTATGATGCGCTCAATATGGTTGACATTAAGAATCGCCGTCCCAATATTGCCTGTACTCTCTGCGGCGACTGCCTGGCATCGTGCCGCGATAATTCCCTTGAATATCATTTTCTCGGGCTCAAAGGGATTTCCGCCCGGACCTTGTTTTTGGTTCTGGTCATTTCCCTTCATGCGGCCTTTCTCGGCGTGGCGAGAATTTGAAGAAAGCATAGCATAGGGATAGTAGGTCGGGTTCCGATACGCGAACGGAGTGAGCAGGAGAGAAACCCGACATCTTTCCGCCCAATCCCTTGTCCCGCAACGGGCGCCAGGAGCGAAGCCAATGGCCGATTTCCGCAAAAAGATGAACGGCAACGGCATACGGGCAGGTGGGTTCGCTTTGCAA
>CALMKK010000083.1 GCA_937867135.1 uncultured candidate division Zixibacteria bacterium | reverse complement strand
GGTTGGTGAGATTGAAAAAATTGCCGCGCGTCTAATTGATTCCGGAATGCCTTCGGATACGCCCGCCGCCATTCTGGAGCGGGGCACCTTTCCGACCCAGCGTACAATTACCTGTCTCCTGCGCGATTTGCCGCAGAAAGTCCTGAGCGAAAATATTAGACCGCCAGCGCTCTTTATCCTGGGTAGAGTCGTAAATCTGCATCCCTATCTACAGTGGCTGACTGACAAACCGCTCCTGGGTATTCGCATAATGGTCACTCGCCCCGCCGAACAGGCCGCGGATATGTATCGAGCATTACGGAAATTGGGCGCTGAAGTGCTGGCTTATCCGACCGTGGCGACGGTTCAAAAAAACGATGACGAAGGGTGGCGCACTTTTAAGGAACGCCGAAATCATGATTGCTGGCTGGTCTTTACCAGCGGTGCCGGGGTGAAATATTTTATCAAGCAATTTACAGAACAGATTGGCGATTTGCGGGCGTTAGGTAAATTCAAGATTGCGGCTATGGGCCGCGGGACGGCCGGGATCCTTGAAAAATATCATCTTCGGGCTGATTTTATACCGAGTGATTCCTCTATAACTGCTTTTGCGCGGCAGTTGTTGAAGCATATTGATTCCGAAAGCGCGACTGTCGTCCGTGTCAGGGGAGATATCTCCGATCATTCTCTTGAAAAAGAACTTATAAAAAACGATACCAAAGTAATCTCTCTTACCGTATATCAAACGGTATTCACCGATTGGCCGGATGATTTCAAAGGACGGCTATTCGAATTTCCCCCCGATGCCATTATTTTTACCAGCCGATCGACCGTAAAGGGTCTATATCATAGCATGACTGCGAAGGAAGTGGGCCGGTTGGCCGCCGAATCGATTATTGTCTCGATTGGGCCCGCCGCTTCAGCCACCATAAGTGAGTACGGCTTGAAAGTCAATATTGAGCCGAATGAACACAGCGTGCAGGCCTTGCTCGATCAGCTTGTCGAGCATTTCAAAAGTGGAAAAAAGTCGGAGAATCCGAAAATGCAGTGATACTCATTGGAGACGCAATCTCCAAATTGCCTCACATATACAGAGTATCATAATAATATTATATAATGCTGAAATGGAAAATTACGGAGTGCTAAGACACGTTACTTTCATGTTTGAAGAAAGCTTGAAAGCATTCCGTTACCGATCTCTCGCTTTGCATTTGAGTGTCCAGCTGTCGACTGAAACCGATTAGTCGGCCGATTTCATTAAGGACCTGCAGCATTTCCGACTTGCCCCATTTTTTTAGCCGGCCGACAATCAAATCACCACTTAGGGCGACTTTGAAATTCAATTTTTCCAGTATCTCCTTGATCAAAATTGCTCGAAGGCGCCTTCGCTTTATTTCCGTAACACCGCCGACAAATCGAAAATAAATATAATTATCATTGGCATTTTCGGAGACATATGTATCAATCACATTGAAATGATATCCCAGCCGTAGGCTAATATTGGCGTACTTGTCTGATATAACCGCCAAATTTTGCCCGGTAAATTGCGCTATTCGATCGGTCATCGAATAGCGGGTCAGGCTCGAAACAAGATCGCCGAACCCTAATTGGAGAGGTTGCGTGCTCCATACGCCCGGGGTGACTAGACCCATTAAAATTGCCCGCATGGGAAGCGAATTTACGCTGTCCAGAGAATCGATATTGCCTTTGTCGCTCAATGGGGCGGTCAACCCGCCGCCCAAATCGATTATATGCAGGCCCAGCGGTATTTCGAACTTGAGTTCCTTTGTTTTAATACCTCGAAATTGCCGCGAGGACATATTTAAATCGATTAATATTTGCACCGCCTTTTCGTGGCAAAAACGCACCATATCGTGATAGGTACGGCAATTTTTAGGAGTGAAATCCGCATTTTTCGGATCAAGCAGAAAAAGGGGTGAAATCAGCCGCAGTAATTGGCGCAAAATGCGATATTCCTGCAAATCGCGGTACACATCTTTGGCTTTTGTTTCATATTCCAGAAGCTCTTTAATGATCCCTTCGTAAATAATATTCTCCTCGGCATCCACGGTTATTTCGATTCCCTCGGCCAGCAACCGGGTGGCGCTCATTGTATTTACAATCATCGGGACGCCAAATTCCCTGGCTACCGTGGCCATATGTCCGGTGGGACTGCCGATGTCGGTTATTATGGCGGAAGCGCGACGGATTATGGATGCCAGTCGCGGCGTGGTATATTTGGTGACGGCAATGGCACCCACTGGAAATGCCTCGGCTTCATCATCCTCCCGAACCTGGCGCACTTTCCCGGCGGCAATGCCCCGTTGCGCCACCTGCCCCTGCCTGCGCATTATCACCGTGACATTAAGAAGATCCCGTTCGTTTTCGCGACGTTCATCCCGCGGATTGGCGGCAATCATCATAGGACGATACTGAAGAATAAAGAGATTCCCTCGTTGATCGAAACACCATTCGACGTCGACCGGCCGTTTGAAATACCGCTCCAAAATTAGGGCCTTTTCGGCCAGCTCAATAATTTGACCGTCGCTCAAGCAGGCCCGTCCCTGCTGATTCTCATGAACCGGAATACTGGTAATACCCTGAAGTTCCATGGGCACGATTTGTGTCTTTTTTGCCCCAATCCTGCGAGAAATAATTTGTGTCGGATCCAATCTGGATACCTGATAGTAATCGGTATCAGTCATTCCATCGACCACGCCGGCGCCTAATCCGAAACAGGCCGCGATGGCCAGACAATCCAGGCAATCTCCGGAAGGATCAACCGAATACATCACGCCGGCCGTATCAGGGATTATCATCTCTTGAATCCCGACTGCCATCGGTAATTCCGCCTCGTCGAAAACGCGAGGTCCGGCATAGACAAAAACGCCATATTTAAAGCGGCTGGCAACCACTTTCATATATGCAGGAATAATATCGTCGTATTGGCAATTTAGCGCGGTCTTGAATTGACCGGCAAAACTTCGTCCGAGGGCATCTTCGCCGGAAGCACTTGACCGGACCGTAAGACCGTGCTCCCCGATTCGCTTATTGCGGAGCAGTCCGACCTGCTTGTTTATGGCGGTCACAAGGTCAGGAGGAACATGAGCGGCGTTAAAAAGCCTGTCGATTGCGCGATTATATCGGGCCGCCGATTTATCGTCATCCCCCAGATATTCTTCGTGTATTCTAAGAACTTCGGGCCAGAGGCCGTTGTATGCCATGAACCGTCGGTACGCTCCCGTGGAAATGGCAAAACCGGGGGGAATTTGCATATTGAGATGATTTCCTACCTCCCCCAAATTTGCATTTTTGCCGCCGACCAACTCGGTCATCCCCGAATCTATCTCGCCGAAATCTATAATGAATATATCGTCCGATGGCGCCATGCGCCCCTGAATGATATTTTGCAATTCCTCCTGAATGGCTGATTGGCGTAAAAAAAGCTCCTGATAGCGATCGTTTGCGATGACGTTCAGGTGAGAAATAAGGAGAAAGACGGCGCTGGAAAGTTCCTCGATAGACTGTTTCAAATAATTGATATCAAAAATGTACTCGCCGCCCTGTTTATCTTCGAGCTCGGAAATCAATTCAAGAACGCGATTATTCCCTTTGAGGATTTCCTGAAATCTGCTGAATAGCTCCTTGAATCCGACGAGATCTGAAGGATGACGATGCCGAAGGAGTTCCGCGAGCCTGCCATATTTCACAGTATAACTCCACTTATTTAATCATTCTATGCCGAAGCTGCGATAATCGACCTGTACCAGGTTCTCCACACTTTTCACTCCCGGCATTTTTTCAACCGTCTCCAAAACTGCGTCCATGAGTTTTTTTGATTTGACGTGGCCGCGGATA
>CALMKK010000082.1 GCA_937867135.1 uncultured candidate division Zixibacteria bacterium | reverse complement strand
GATAACGGGGAGATTGCGGTATTTTTGCGCCGCGTCCAATCCGTAGCCGATAACGAAGTTCTCGCCGGCGTCAAATCCGACATATTTAATTTTCATCTCCACCTTGCGGCAGGTCGGTTTGTCCAAAAGTGTAACAACTTCAACGGAGGCCGGTTCCTGAAGTTTCATATTATCTATAATGGCTTTGACCGTATTGCCGGTATCGACCACGCCTTCGACCAGAAGAATATGTCTTCCGGTTATGGAGACATTCGGACCGCCGTTCATGGTGACAATATCATCCGGAGTCAGATCATTGCTGTAACTTGAAGCGGATATGAATTCAAGTTCGATCGGGATAGTAATCTGGCGGACCAGATCGGCCAAAAAGATGACACATCCTTTCAGGACGCCGACCAGAATCGGGTCGCGGTTGGCATAATCGGCCGAAATGCGGGCGCCGAGTTCTTTTATTCGGGTTGCGATTTTGTCCTGAGGATAGAGTAGGTCAAATTTGGTTCTTTCCTGCATGTTTCTTTCTACGGATTTCAATTTCCAATACCTTCCTGGTTTTATTATCTAATTTGCATCTTTCCGAAATTTGATATCCGACCAGCCAGATTATCCCCTTTTGATCGGTTAGTACCGGTATTTCGTCCCGGATATATTTGCCTGCCTTTCGGTCGGTCAGAAAGTCGCCGATCTTCTTGGTTCCTTTCATGCCCAGAGGTGTGAAGCGGTCGCCCGGTCGTATATTTCGAAGAGAAAGAGGGAAGGCAATTTTATCAATATCAAGATTTACCTTAAGACCGTCCTTTCGAGTCTCTTTCCGGGATAATTTGAGAGATACAGGGCGACTTTTCATCTCGGAGGAAATTTCCGAAATATCGACCTTTTTCCCAACCTCCAGTTCTCGCTCCTTAATGGTGATTTTCTTCCCGAAGACCACCATTTCATTCTTATCCCTTGCGGCGGTAAGGTTTGAGCCGAGATTAACGGCGCTCAGTTTGCCGCCGATGATGTTTTGCATTTGCTCCACATCATCGAAACTGCCAAAGCCGATTTTTCCGGCCGCCTGCTCGAGGATAAGCTTTATCACTCGTCGTCGTAGCGCAATATCATAAGTGCTGAGCCGCTTCAAATCAACAACTATTTTGCCGCCGGGAGTGAAGGAGGCGAGGCGGGATAGTATTTGCGACGCAATATTTCTTATAAAGATATCTTCATCAGAAACAATCGCGGCATAATTGAGAAGCGCCTGCCGATAACCGGCCCCGAATCTTTTTTCTATTAGCGGGATTACTTTGTTGCGCAAATAGTTCCGAGAATAATTGGATTCCCGATTGGTTCGGTCAAGCATATAGGGGATCTTATTTTTTTTAAGATATTCCTCAATTTGAGGACGGGAAATATTATACAGGGGCCGGATAATCTTCCCTGCAATCGGCTTGATGCCTAATAACCCCTGCGGCCCGGTACCTCGAAATAAACGGAATAGGATGGTCTCGATTATATCATCCTGATGATGGCCCAGGGCGATTTTGTCGAAGCCATCTTCAACGGCTAATTTCTCCAGCATCATATAGCGGAATTCCCGCCCGGCTTCTTCGAGGGAAAGCCGCTTCTCGGCGGCATAAGCGGGAATATCGGTTTCGATAACGATAAACGGGATTTTTAACCGCCCGCAGAATTCAGAGCAGAAATCAATCTCCTTTTGGACGGCCCGCAGACGGATTTTATGATTTATATAACAGGCCGCCAACTCCAATTTCAAATTTTTTGAAAGTCGATGTAGAATATACAGCAAAGCGGTGGAATCGGGCCCGCCGGAAAAGGCGACCAGAACCTTCTCACCGCAGTCGATCAGGCGGCCGCTTTCGATTGTAATTTTAATTCGATCAATAATATTTGCCATAGCAAGCCTATGATATTTATCAAAGAAGCATAATTCAATAGAAGAATCTTAATAATTGACTCGCTTTGGCCGGAACGGTATATTCAGCATCCTAACCAGTGGAGGATGAGATGGAACAGCCGAAAGTCACACCCCAGATGGTTAAAGACCACGGGCTGAACGACGAGGAATATCAGGAAATCATGGAAATATTGGGCCGCGAACCGAATTATACCGAACTCGGTATTTTCTCGGTGATGTGGTCGGAACATTGCTCATATAAAAATTCCATTGCTCTTTTGAAAACTCTGCCGCGCGAGGGGAAAGCCCTTCTGACCAAAACCGGCGAGGAAAATGCCGGGGCGGTCGATATCGGCGACGGCCTGGCGATTGTTTTCAAAATCGAGTCGCACAATCACCCCTCGGCTGTAGAGCCGTATCAGGGGGCGGCAACCGGAGTCGGCGGAATTTTGCGCGATATATTTACGATGGGAGCGCGGCCGATAGCCTCGCTCAATTCTCTCCGGTTCGGATCGCCCGATAATCCTCGGGTCCGGTATCTGGTTGACGGGGTCGTGCGCGGAATCGGCGATTACGGCAATTCCTTCGGCGTTCCCACCGTGGCGGGAGAAACTTATTTTGACGAGGCCTATACCGGCAATCCGCTGGTTAATGCGATGGCGGTCGGAATTGTCAAAACCGACGGCATGATCTCGGCGACCATCAAGGGAGCCGGAAACCCGGTAATGATTGTCGGATCGAAAACCGGCCGCGACGGCATTCACGGCGCCACTTTTGCCTCCGAAGAGATATCCGAAAAATCGGAATTGAAACGCCCCTCGGTGCAAATCGGCGACCCGTTCACGGAGAAACTGCTTCTGGAAGCGACGCTGGAAATAATCGAAAAAGATCTGGCGGTCGGGATTCAGGATATGGGCGCCGCCGGTATCACCTGCTCCTGTTCGGAGATGTCGGCGCGGGGAAATTCCGGCGTGACGATTGATATCGACAAGGTCCCCGTGCGCGAAGATAAAATGACGCCGTATGAGATTCTCCTTTCCGAATCGCAGGAACGGATGCTGGTCTGCGTGAAAAAAGGGTATGAAGAGGAAGTCTATAAAGTCTTCAAGAAATGGGAGCTGGAATCGGTCATTATCGGCGAGACCAATGACTCCGGCATCTTCGAAGTCCGCTTGAACGGGGAGACTGTGGCGAAGATACCGTCGGAAGTCCTGGTGCTCGGCGGCGGGGCGCCGGTGTATCATCGGGAAGCAAAAAAACCGTCGTACATCGACGAACTGGCTCATCTTGACCTCTCTCAATTTTCCCTGAAGCGGGATTGGAATAAGGACCTTCTGACTATGCTCGGCTCGCCCAATATCTGCAATAAAGATTGGGTGTACAATCAGTATGATTCGATGGTGCGGACCAATACCGCGGTCGGGCCCGGTTCCGACGCCGCCGTCATGCGTATTCGCAAAACCCGCAAGGCGATTGCCCTGACCACCGATTGCAACGGCCGCTATTGCTATTTGAATCCGAGGCTGGGGGCGCAACAGGCGGTGGCCGAAGCGGCCCGCAATGTGGTCTGTTCGGGCGCCAAACCGGTGGCAATTACCAACTGCCTCAATTTCGGAAACCCGTACAAGCCGGAAATCTATTACGGATTCGCCGAAGCGGTCGCCGGGATGGGCGAAGCCTGCCGCGTATTCGAGACCCCCGTGACCGGCGGGAATGTCAGTTTTTATAACGAGGACCCGGAGCACGCCGTTTTCCCGACCCCGGTGATCGGGATGCTGGGGATAATCGACGATATCAAGCATGTCACGACGCAGTGGTTCAAGGATACCGGTGACCTGATTTTCCTTCTGGGCGAAAGCGAAGATGAACTGGGCGGCTCGGAGTATCTTCATGCAATTTACGGAAGGACCACCGGGCCGGTTCCGGCGCTGAATCTGTACTATGAGAAGGCGGTGCAGGAAACATTGCTTTCTGCGATTCGGGCCGGTATCGTCAAATCGGCGCATGACTGTGCCGACGGCGGCCTGGCGGTGACATTGGCGGAGTGCTGTATCGCCAATCGCGATAAGATGATGGGGGCGGAAATATATATCACCGATGATATCCGCACCGATGCCCTGCTGTTCGGCGAAACCCAGTCGCGGGTGGTGGTGACGACCTCCAAGGACGACGGCGAAAAGCTGGTCGATTTGTGTATCACGCACAAGATACCGGTGGCGGCGATCGGGCGGGTGGTCGGCGAGCGGCTGACGATTAACGATGCTATCGATCTCCCGCTCAAGGGAATTGCCTTGTCGTACTACAGCAGTCTGACAAAACTGGTCGAAACGATCTCATAAACTCTCCCTCATATATGCGCGGTCCGGCAACTGCCGGATCCGACCGATTGTAGGGGCCGACCTGCGTGTCGGCCCGCGGGCGGACAGATAGGTCCGCCCCTACGACCGACGTAATCCATTGTCCCGCAATATGCGTAAAAAAGCAAAGCCATTGAAAAACCGTTGTAAGATATAGGGGGGCATGGTGATATGTGAATAGTGGGTTCGCTCTGTGAAAAAAAAGGTCCCCCATGCCTGCATCTTTTCCCGCAATCCATTGCGGACGTGAATATTACGGCAATATTATTATGTAAAAAAATAGGCCGGGAGGCATTATGGCAATAGGCAATCGGTCCAGGGTGATTTAAAAGCATAATTATAGACCTCCTTCTATATTGGAGGCCCGATGGTCCGATTACCACCGAATTGGTAGCGAAAATGCACCGCGCTATACAGCACCAACGCCCACC
>CALMKK010000081.1 GCA_937867135.1 uncultured candidate division Zixibacteria bacterium | reverse complement strand
CAGGTCAATCAAATCAAAGTGCCTGTCCTGCACAAACTGGGCTATAGCGGCCAAGGCGTATTGATTGCATTTTTTGATTCCGGCTATAAATTGGATCATCCGGTTTTCGATACTCTTCGTCCGCATATTCTGGCCACCCGCGATTTCATAAATGGCGATAATAACGTGACAGACTCTCTCCCAATTGTTGCTCAACTGGATCATGGCACGCTGGTTCTTTCGGCCTGCGGGGGATTTACTTCCAAAACCTTAATCGGCCCGTCTTACGGCGCCGATTATATTTTGGCCAAGACCGAAAGAATTGATACGGAAATTGTCGCCGAAGAAACATACTGGATTGACGCTTCGGAATGGGCCGATTCCATTGGCGCCGATATTATCTCATCCTCCCTTGGATATACCGATTGGTACACTTATGAAGATATCAACGGCCAAACCGCTCCCATCACCATTGCCGCCGATATCGCCGTCACTCGCGGTATCGCGGTCTTTAATGCCGCCGGGAATGAGCGGTGTGGTTCACCGGCCAACTGCTTTTATTATGTTACGCCGCCTGCCGATGGTTTCCATGTCATGGCCGTGGGAGCAGTGGATTATCAGGGATTGATAGCATCGTTCTCATCGGCCGGTCCGACTTTCGACGGGCGCACCAAGCCGGATATCGTAGCCATGGGGGTAAGGGTTGTCGCGGCCTTTTATGCCGGGGGATATACATATTCCAACGGGACATCGCTCGCCACCCCGCTGGCGGCCGGGGCCGCCGGGCTTCTTCTGCAAATTCATCCTTCTTGGGGACCAACTGAATTGGACTCCGCCATGAAGCAGTCCGCCGATCGGCATGAAAATCCCGATAATCTCTACGGCTGGGGTCTTTTTAATACTTTTAAAGCGGCCGACCTATTCCATCTCGACCCGATTTCGCCCCTTCATCTGGCTGTCGGGGACTCTATAAATATTCACGTAACCGTAAGTAAGATAATAGATTCGATACCTGTCTTGACTCTTTCGAATGCCCCCATTGGGGCGGTTTTGATTGATAGCGGCAATGGGGCGGGCGCATTTTCCTTTCAAGCCTCCGAAAGTAGCATCGGAACCAGTACTATTCTCCTTATCGCTTCGGTCGGCCCGGCCGCCGATACACTGCCTGTCGTTCTGACCGTCACGGGCGAGGCGGGCGTAGTCGCCGGCCCCAATCCATTTTCCGATTCTCTAGTTATTTTTCTCGGAAAAACGGGTCAACCGAAGAAAATTTCGATTCATTCGGTCGATGGGGGGAAAGTTTGGGAGAATTTCTCCGATAACTATAATGATGCAAGAGGAACAGTGGTTTGGCACGGAGTTAATGATAAGGGCGAGCACGTTGCCGCCGGTGTGTATTATCTGGTCATACAAACCGACCAGATGCTGAAGAAGATTAAAGTATTTAAGAAATGAAATTGCAATGATCAGCGCCGGATATGAACGGAAAGCCATCGACGGGAAATTGACCCGATGCGCTGTTTTCAAAATCGATTTAAAGGGACGCTTTGTCTATCTCGACGATTTAAGCGAAGATCTTCTGCTGTCGCCCAAAGAGTGCCTATTCGGCCGATCCGTAAAAGGGTTCCTGACCGACGAATCATACAACACCCTGATGGCGGTTTTTTCCCGCGCCCGGCATTATGAGACATTTTTCGAAGCGGTCGATCTGGAAATTATCGATTCTCAAAAAGCCACCCATTCCCTGCGCGGCATTGTTTCGCTGAATTTCGTGGCGGGGAACCCGTCGAATTACCAAATTGTCCTGATTCCGACCTCGCGCGAGGAATTTTTCCATACCCCCGAAGGGGATCTCAGCGGCCGCCTGTACGATTTCATATCCGAAATTGAAAATAATTTAGAATGGAACGATCTGGCCGGACTCATTCTCGAATATGCAAAAGGAACGCAGATCGGCATCTACGAATACGCGGATGACCGGCTCCGGTTGTTGGGCTCGGCCGCCGATCCCGACATTCAAGACGGCCGGGATTTGATGATAACTACCGATGAGCATTTGAAAGTAATCACTGGTCATAAATTGGCCCTGTTGACGGCGCCGGGTGAAGCCGATTTCAGGGAGGTCTGCTACCCTGCAATCTGCGGCGAAGCCTGCTGGGGCATCCTAAGGGTATTGTATCGAGATAAAATTACCGGCCCCGATGAGGCGCTGGAAAAAGCCAGCCGGTTAATCGGGAAATCGCTCTTCATGTTCGTGTAAAAAAAGGTGTCCGATGAAAACCATGACACCTGCGCCGTTATCTCCGCCCGCAAGCAAAGAAGAATCCGGCTTTCCCTTGGAAGGATCTTCGGATCGGGTGAATGCTTCTCATCCGAAATTGCTCCTGCGACGATCCGCTCCGGAATATTCAATCAATGATCCTCATTCGCTGAAAATCGTGGCTCAGACCGCCGCCACGCTTTCGCATGAAATAAATAATCCGCTGATGACGATTACGGGAATTGTCGAGCGGCTTTTGGCCATGGATGCGGGCCTGACGTCGGAAACAAGAGAAAAAGTCCGGCAAGTAGGGGAAGCGGCCGCCCGAATCCGCAATGTTACCGAACGGCTGATGGAAATCGATGCCCTCTATTTTCGACATACCGCCGCCGGCCTGATGATTGATCTGGAAAGGCTGTTTCAAGCCGCGAATTCCGATCTGGCGCGCCGCGAAGGCAAGAAATAAATCCTTGACATCAATGCCCGGTGTAATATATTAGCAGGTCATTGCGACCCGGGGCCGTAGTTCAGTTGGGAGAACGCTTGACTGGCAGTCAAGAGGTCAGGAGTTCGACTCTCCTCGGCTCCAAAAAATTTTAAGCCGTCCGATTTTTCCGGGCGGCTTTCGGATTTTAAGTGGTTTCAATTGGATCAATTTATTATTAAAGCAAAATGGAAAAAGTCTCTTTCAAAAACAGCCGCGGTCTGAATCTGGCGGGTCATTTGTTCCTCACCGGCTCCTCAAAAATGGTGATAATGACCCATGGCTTCGCGTCGGATAAGGCGTCACACGGAAAGACGGAAAAAATGGCGGCGGCTTTGAATGCGGATGGCTATGATATTCTGGCCTTTGATTTCGGCGGATGCGGCGAAAGCGATAATGATATTATTACGGTGGAAAATGAAGTCAACGATTTGCAGGCGGCGATAGAATTCGCAGGGGCCGGGAGATACCGGCGAATTGCCCTATATGGACATAGTCTGGGGTCTTTGATTTGCCTGAAAACATACGGCCCCATAATCGAAACTATGGTATTGACCGGGGCCTTAACCGGTCCCATTATGTATGATTGGGAGACTTATTACACGGCCCAGCAACTGCAGGAATTAAGTGACCTGGGATATCTGACTGATAAAAGTGATTCCCAATGGCGCCAAAAAGTTAAAATTGGAAAGCAGACGTTGCTTGAATTTGAACGAATTGATCAAAAGGAATTGCTTGGAAAAATAAGGTGCCCGGTTCTCATAATCCACGGAAATAGTGCAAACGATGAAGAGGAGAGACTGTTGCTTGAAAATTCAAGAAGGGGTTTATCGTACCTTCCGGACGGTTCCCGCCTGGAGATTATTGATGGGGCCGGTCATCGTCTGATCGAGAATTTTGACAAAGTTATCGAATTGGTCCGCAAATGGTATGAACGGCATTTTTGACATCGCGGCCGAATTTCCATTGCCTTCGGGAATAAAGCATGAACAAAAAAAAGCAAAATAAATCATTGGCCGCGTCCAACTTGGACCTTTTTGACCCGCCTCAAGTACTGCTGCGGATCGAAATAGACAATTCCGTGCTGACACCCCAATTACCGGCCGAATTAGAACTCTACGCCATTTTTGAGCGCCTGAATCTCACGCTTTTTGGCGGAAAACTGCCGCCGGTTAAAATTTCATATTCTTCAAAAATGCTTATGGCCGGATCATATACCCCGGCCAAAAAGGAGATTAAAATAGGTTTGCGATATCACCGCTTATTCCCGTCCGAACTCGAAGATACCCTCAAACATGAAATGATTCATATAGTTAACCCCAGTCACAACGGAGCCTTCAAAGCCGAGGCCCGGCGGGTTGGGGCCTCCGTGAAAGCGCGAAGCCACCCTTCCTTGCGCTCCGGAATTCGGCATATCTATATCTGTCCGGCTTGCGGCCGGGAATATCCGCGTCGCAAGCGTCTCCGTATGGCCTCGTGCGGGGTCTGTTCCAAAGGGGGAAAGTTCGATCCGAGGTTTAAGTTGCGCCTTAAAAAGGAACAAAAACCGCTTCAATAGCGGTTTCAGGAATGTTGGCTTCCTCGAAATAAATTGCATAATATCATTTTAAAGAACTTGACAGGCAAGCTGATTTAACTATATTATTGGGCTTTTAGAAAACGGATACTGATTAACCGGGAAATTCGGGTGCAGAATGAAGACGTTTATACCGAAAGTCGATGAGCTGAACAGGAAATGGTACCTGCTTGATCTCAAGGATGTAACGCTGGGGAAGGCCGCGATACTGACGGCCAATGTCCTGCGCGGCAAAAGCAAGCCGATTTTTACCCCCCACCTTGACACCGGCGATTATGTCGTGGCGATTAACGCCGCGCATGTTAATATCAGCGGCGCCAAGAGCGAGAACAAGTTGTACTATCACTATTCGGGTTATCCGGGCGGTTTGAAGATTACCCCGTATGCGCGGATGATGAACACCAAGGCGCCGAAAATCTTCACCCATGCCGTAATGGGGATGCTCCCCAAGAACCGTCTGGGCAAAAAGATGATAAAGAAACTGCATGTCTATGCCGATGATAAACATCCGCATCAGGCGCAGAAACCGGAAATATTGAAATTAACTGAATCCTGATTGAGATTATAAATGAGCGAAACGACATTTGCCGCCACGGGAAGACGGAAGGAAGCGGTTGCCCATGCTGTCATTAAAGTCGGCGGCGGGAAATTTGTCATTAATGACAAATCTCCGGAAGATTATCTGAAACGGGGCGTGCTGGTTGATATTATCAATCAGCCGATCGACGAAACCGATACGACCGGCAAACTTGACATAGTTTGCAGTGTCAACGGCGGCGGTCTGGCCGGACA
>CALMKK010000080.1 GCA_937867135.1 uncultured candidate division Zixibacteria bacterium | reverse complement strand
GCCCGCCTCTGCTTTTCTCGCGTTTTGAAGAACGATATCGGAACTATTGGATAGAACTGCCAAATGGCGTTCGATAAAAATATGTCGCTTCTGCTTAAGTCGTCAACCTTCGGCGATGGCCCCGCCGATTTGGGTGAATAACTGATCAAGAATTTCCTGAAAACGGTTCTGCAATTAAATGATTGGCCCATCCGGATAATCTGTCTGAATATCGCCATTTACCTTGTCACCGAAAATTCTCCGGTCGGCGAAATTATGGCGGCTCATGAGAAAGAAGGCGCCGAATTCTTGTCCGGTCCGACTTGTCTGGAATATTTCGACCGCCAAGATAAATTAGCGGTCGGTCGGCCCGCCGCCATGCGCGATACGATCGCCTCCATGTCTGCAATTGCAAAAATCAGCGCCCTTTGACCCGCTACCCCTTTTATTCCTTATGAAGGACTATGATATGCGGGAGAATTACAGCACTATCTCTATAATAATCAAACAGATTAAGAAAAATGCTATCGTTTCCCCCGATTGTGGAATCATATAAATCCCGGATCGGTTTCAAATCAAACGACAGCGTATCGAACCCGATGCATTTGCAGGAATCGGCATTGTCAAAATGCCTCAAATAGAGATTGGCCTGCGGTGGATTCGATTTGGTAAATCCGGGCGGGCTCATATACAGCCAGTAGTAATGCATTTTGCAGCACCCGCCGTGGGAGAGTTGCAACTGAAGATTATTGCCGGTGTAAGCTAAACCGTCAATTTGAACCGAGTCAAGCATAATTTCGCTCGGTTCCATATGGGTCAATTGTATCTTGGGGAAAGGTATCGGGCCGTCAATTCTTGCTACTTTTATTCGCGCTATATATTCCGAACTGTCAATCGGATCAGAATTGATTGGATATGGCATTAGCCCCATCAATCGAATTTGATATTGACTGACATAAGCCGGCACATCATTAAATTCGCTCATGGAGTTGACAGTGCCCACAATGGCAATTCGAACATATACCGGATCATGCATCGGACGTTGCAATAAATATACGGTGATTTCCCCTATCCCCGGCCATTCGCAATAGGCGTTCGTAGGACACCGGGAATCGCCCAAAAAACGATAAAATCCAACTTCCAGATCGTCGAATCCCAAATCCGCTTTTTGCCCCTGTGACAATTCGACCGTCGCTTCGGAAATTTCGTGGTTTGTGGAATTATCCTCGCATCCCAAGAACATAAATGACATTAATGCCAGGATGATTTCCCCGACAAATTCAAATCGCATAATTCCTCCTTTATTAAAAGGACGAATATATTCTCGCCTTGTCAATATATTTCATGTCTCCCCATCAGTAAAATTTGATAGCTGAATATATCCTCTAGCGCCTGAAATCCATGAAAAGACGAGTAATAGGGCGGCCCCGCGGCCGAGTTATCTCATAAAGAAAGCCCACCGCGATTGATGGGCTTTATTCATTCTCATTCTCAAAATTACATATC
>CALMKK010000079.1 GCA_937867135.1 uncultured candidate division Zixibacteria bacterium | reverse complement strand
TTGGGGACACAAAATTACTCCCGAGCGGCCGAATATCTGGCCCGCGCCGAAAAACTGGCCTCCACTCCGGCCGAGAGCATCCGGGTGGCCATTTTCAAAAAAGACTCCGGGAAAAGCGGCGATTTCGCCAAAGATTATTAAAATTATTCCAGGTTCCGAATAATGACGTTCTTGCCGCTGGATTTTCCCGACGGCATTTTCTATTTTGACAAATAATATGAATGCCGATGCCCGACCAAATTCCGTCATAAATGCCACCCTGATCATCACCCTGGCGGTTTTCGGGATAATTTCCTATATCGGACCGGATTCTTTTTGGGGTATCAATCATCTTCATTTTCTGCCGATCGGCTTCGCGGTAGCCTATGGATTAATTTTTATTGTTCTCGTTTTGATTCAATCCGGATTACTTCCCTTTGCACCTACCAATCGACCTTTTGAAACCATTAATGCTCTTCTCTGGGGAAAGGGGAAATTGCCCCGTCTGATTTTCAGCCTTGTCTTCGTTATACTTTTTGTCGCATTTCGAATATCTGTTCCGCTATTGGGCGACAGCTGGACCTGGCTGGCGATTTTCGGGCATGGGCAGTCATATATTTTAAAATGGACCGAACCGGGCGCCATCCTGATTCTTCGAGCCGTCCAATGGCTTCTGGGCGGATACACCCGCGAAACCGCCCTGACGGCCTTTCAAATTATCTCCATCGCCTCCGGCGCAATCTTTATCTATAATATGATTTCCGTCACGGGCCGACTCTGCCGGACCGTCTTCGGCCGTGTCCTGGCGCTGGCAACCATATTTTTTTCCGGCGCGATACTTCTCTTTTTCGGATATATCGAATTCTACCCGATGGTTTGGGCGGCGGTCTCGGTCTTTCTTAATATGGCGATTCGATACCTTGAAAACGATAAATTTCTCTGGGCGGTTTTGGTCTCATACGTCTTCTGTGTGCTGTTGCATCTGCAGGCTCTGTATTTTCTGCCGGCAGTGGCATTTCTATTGATCAATAGCGTCAGCTCCGTGCGTCTGCGCAAAATCCTCTGGTACCTGTTTGGTTTAAGCGTCGTTGGGGGTGTATTTTTTCTTGTCTGGCTTCAAAGTGCCAGAATTGATTTTCAGATTTTAATTTTACCGCTCTTTCACGGGCGTCCCCCGGCGGACGATTACGCGGTTTTCAGCTTGCCTCATCTGGTCGATTTGCTCAATATAACCGTTCTGATATTCCCCGGCGCGCTGTCTCTTCTGGCGGTTTGGTATTTCTCCGGGGCGAAAAAATGGCCCGAACCTGTTCACCGCTTTTTCCTATTCCTCTCATCAGGTTCGCTTCTTTTTCTCATCTTTTTCGGAGCCGGAATAACCATGGGGCGCGATTGGGATATTATGTCGCTCAGCCTATTGCCGCCGGCGCTTCTGGTTCTGTCTCTAATCGACCGTTCCCGTCCCGAACTTCCGCACCGTTTTCTATTCGGCTACATTCTTGTGACCGGCTTTATGACAGCCTCTTTTCTGGCGACCGCAATTGCTTCCCGTCCGGCCGAAATCCGTTTCAAAACGCTTCTGAATAACAGAAACATGAACGGCTGGGTTATTTACGCTAATTACTTTCTCCTCAAAGGTGACGAGGTCCGGTTTGGCGAGATAATGAAAGAAAGAACAGAATTATTTCCCGAACTTGTCAATCTGCAATCGGCCTATTCTTATATCGACAAGGGACAGTATGATCGCGCCGTAATTCTGGCGGAGAAACTTCTCGCCGGCGATCCCTATAACCCCGATTATCTCCAAATAGTGGGAAATCTTTACGGCAAAAAGGGTCAATATCCGGAAGCGGAAAATTTCTATCTGAAAGCGCTTCGGATTCGTCCTTATAGTTCGGTCATAATGAATGAGCTGGGACAATTATATATGAAAGAGGGAAAATACGACCCGGCGCTTGAAATCCTGATCGAGGCCCACACTCTGGCCCCGGAACATAATTTTATCATCGAGAGCCTGGCCCTTGCCGAAATCTATAAGCGCAATCTCGATGCCGCTCTAAACTGGGCCGACACCCTTTTTATCCGCGATAAAAATTCCCCGGGTGGGCACCTGGTGCGAATGTCCGTGGCCCTTCAGAAAGGTGACATAAATACCGCCCGCGAGCAATATGAACAATATCTCAAATATGGCGTCGGGCGGTCCGATTACGAGCGGATTCGGGAATATTACAAATATCTCACAAATTAAGGTCCATTCGGGGCCGACCCGTTCTATTCCCCGTTTTAAAAATTTCTTCCATCCGGTCATTTTGGACTGGACAAAAGGGCGATCATTTAGTAAATTTAAACCGTTGGTAGAGATTGCTTAAAAGATATAAGACTTTGATTTCAGTTCAGAATTTATCGGAGACGGGGGCCTAATACTCCAAGACTATTCATGTACTGGTCAAGTTTTTTTTTGTTTAACAATCTCGTAGAAGTGCAACTGTTTTAGGAGAGTTTACAATGAACATCTACGTCGGTAATTTGTCTTACGAGACAAGCGAAGATGACTTGCGGCAGGCCTTTGAAGGGTTCGGCCAGGTCGCGAATGTAACCATTTTGAAAGACAAGTTCAGCGGGAAGTCACGCGGATTCGGATTTGTCGAGATGCCGACCGATGAAGAGGGCCAGGCGGCCATC
>CALMKK010000078.1 GCA_937867135.1 uncultured candidate division Zixibacteria bacterium | reverse complement strand
ATTGTTTTGGAACCGTAATTTGAGTTCATAACTGCCGCCAAGGCGATTCAAATTGGAAGCACGATTGGAAACGCAAGCTCGTTAGGCGCCGTCGTGCTCAATTCCAAAAAATCAGAGAGCTGTCAGGCGGATCAGACAACCTAAGGCAGGCTATCGACTTGGCGATTTATCAATTCTCTCTCGATGTTGTCTTCATTTGGTTAAATTATCGGTAAGAACGGAACGGACTTGAAAAAAATTATCAGGACTAAATTTTTATTTGAGAATTTCCTAACATATTACAGTTTAATTGATTGCGGTGGCAGGATATGTATTCATCATTCAGTCTTGAGCCGATAGAATGTGATATATAAACGCTTGACAATTCGGAACCGCCCGTATATAATCGGCGTTTAAATCGATTGAACTATTAACTGCCAAGCATACCTGAATCCTTATGAATAGGCCAATTTAAAGGTAATGCCGGCTCATTATTATAAACTATAGGAATATATGTCTGAATCAAATGCCAGAGACGCCGACCTTTCGGCATTACAGATAAACCGTGAGCATAAGGGCTCCGTACCGGGACGTTGGAAGCGCTGGTTGCATCTGCTGTGGCTGTTTGTCCCGGTGATTTTGTATTTTGTCTATCAGGTGACTGTTGCCACGGTCAAACCATCGGTTGAGGTCCAGACAGCCAGGGTGCAGATAATCACGGGATCCGAGGCCGCGGCGGAATTGGTCGCCACCGGATACGTGGTGGCGCAGGTTAAAGCCGAGGTAGCCTCCAAAGGAACCGGCCGTCTGAAAAAACTGAATGTTGTCGAGGGTGACAGCGTTCGGGAAGGTCAAATACTCGGCGAATTGGAAAATGATGATGTCTCCGCCAATCTGGAATTGGCGCGGGCCAATCTCAAGAGCGTCCGGGCCGATTCGGTCCAGAGCATTCTTAATTTGAATCGTCAGCGGAAATTATTCGAGGCCGGGCATATCACCGAAGAAACCATTGAATCGGCGACCGCATCATACGACAAGGCGGTGGCGGAAGTCGAAGCGATGAAAGCATCGGTGCGGGCGGCCGAGGTGGCGGTGGAAAATACTTTCATAAGGGCGCCGTTCGACGGGACGGTCCTCAGCAAGCAGGCTGATGTCGGGGAAATGGTGGCGCCGTTTGCATCGGCGGTGTCATCGAAAGGTTCGGTCGTGACTCTGGCGGATATGAAGTCACTGCAAGTTGAAGCCGACGTTTCGGAATCGAATATCGACAAAGTCAAAATCGGCCAACCCTGCGAAATAATCCTCGACGCCTACCCCGGGCAGAAATATCCGGGGCATGTGGCCAAAATCGTCCCGACCGCGGATCGTACCCGCGCTACGGTCCTGACCAAGGTTGCTTTCAATGATATTGACAGCCGGGTTTTGCCGGAGATGTCGGCTCGTGTCAATTTTTTGCCGTTAAATAATGAAAATGCGGCCGAATCCAAACCGGCCAAAGTCGTTCCCAAAAGCGCTCTTACTATGCGCAATGAGAAACCGGTCGTGTTTCGTATAAGTGACGGAACGGCGGAGGCTGTTCCGGTGGTGGTGGGACGGCAACTGGGTGAATTTACGGAAATTTTGTCCGGTCTGGAGCCGGAAGATCAAGTGATTCTCTCGCCGGCCGGCGGACTCAGCACCGGAGAAAAAGTTGAAATTGCCAAATAATCGAATGGGATATTGATATGGATTCTATCGTAAAAGTCGCGGAATTAAACAAATCGTACTATCGTGATTCTCTGGAAATACCGGTTTTAAGAAATATAAATTTGGATATCAAGACGGGCAATTTTTTGGCGCTGATGGGGCCGTCGGGATCGGGGAAGACCACGCTATTGAACCTTCTGGCCGGAATTGATAAACCGACCTCGGGAACCTTGGCGGTTGCGGGAGAAGAAATAAGCCGTCTGAATGACAGCTCCATGGCCCGCTGGC
>CALMKK010000077.1 GCA_937867135.1 uncultured candidate division Zixibacteria bacterium | reverse complement strand
AAAAAGCGGTACCAGAGCGCACTCGAAAATCTCGGTAAGTGTCACCTGGCTCGCCGCGACACTGGAGGAGCCGGTTGAAGTTATGGTATAGGTCTTAACCAGAGCATCCAACCCCGCCAAAGGTCCCTGCGACAATTCCCGGGTTACGGCCGCGCCGTTATCCACGGTATTATATGCCGCCACACAGCCGTTTATGGTTTCGCTCCCCGACGGCATCGTGGTCGGCGGCAAACCGGTGCTTTCATACTGACTCTGAATGGCGGCGCTGGCCCGCTCCAGCCCGGCCTCGGCCGCATAAAAGGACGACAGCTCATTCAATTCATTGCCGGCAATGGTGACCTCGTCGTTGGCCATCCGAACCGCCGCAATGCCGATGATGGTCATCATCAACATCATCATTAGTGCGATAAAAGTCGCAATTCCCCGATCCGTATTTAGTTTTTTCATAATTATCATACACCGCCTTCCATTGTTTCTGGTCCTATTATTGTTCGATAACACTTCCTAACCCTCATTGCATCGTATATCGAGATTTCTTAAATTGACGCGCGATGCGAAACTCCGGTGCCGATACGGATCCGGCATATCGGGATCCGGTTGGGAGGACCGGGTCATCACCGTAATTAATATTTCCCTCACATTGGACGGGATTACCGGTTCATCGAGGACCGATTCGTTTTTCATCCGATATTTGAATTGTATATCGTCGACATCCTCGGCATAGACGACCGGATTCTGTCCCAGCAATTGCAGCATCAAATTAGGATGCAGACTATCGGAAAAATCGATATAATATTTCATGCTCTGAATCGGCAGTATAATGGATCCGTGCGGATAGCTTATTGAGAGAGGCGTATAGGCGTGCCCGATTTCAAATGCTCCCGCATCGATCGAGCTGACCTGGAAGAATTCCCCGCCGCCCGAGTCCGGGCTGTAGATATAGAGCCACTGCCCCTCCTTGAAATCAAGGAGATTGTGGCCGTCGCAACGTAACGGCTCCGACGGACTCAGCATATCGTGTTCCAGAGCGGCCCGGCCGTGATCGGGACATAGAGCAATCATGATCGTATCCGGGTCGGTGTTATGCCCTTCGACCGGATTGATTCCCGGCGGCAGGTTGTAACCGGCCATCCGAATATATCGCGTCAGTTCATCGATCGCCCCGCGGGCGTTCTGTTGCATATCGGTTATTCCTTCCTGTATCATCCAATTCTTGTGCTGGTCGACATAAACCTTGAATACCGCCGCCGAAACCAGCCCGGTCAAAAAAATCGCGATCATGGCTTCTGCCAGCGTTATACCGGCGGCATTGCGGAGTCTCAGTTTGGCTTTTCTCATATCGTCTGCCCTTCTCATATCATTTCAGGTTCCGGTTCTATCCTCTTATGAAGCTGCCGGTTGGTCCAAGAAAGGCGCGAGGCAATTCAAAGCAGGGGAAAATACTCCAATCTTCATAAACAGTCTTCTTCTATTTCTTCATTCAGTCTATTCCGACGTGAAATTTCTAAGATTCACCACGGAATTGAATGTCCGGCGCCGGTACTGATTGGCGAAAGACGCATCGGTCCGCGACGACCGGGCAACCAACGTAATCTCTACCGCGCGAATATCATCCACGATGGCGGGCAAATTTACCGTGGCGCCGTTCTTCATTGTATATTGAAATTGCAGATCTTCCACATTTTCAGCATAAACCTGGGCGGCCTGACCGGGCAATTTAAGCATCAGATTGGGATGGGCCGTATCGGAACGATCGATATAATATTTCAACTGCTCCATCTGGAGAACAATGGAACCCTGCGGATACAGGCGCGACAGGCTGGTTGTATTATGCTGTATATGATATGCGGCGACCTGAACTTCGGTGATCTCGAAAAATTCTCCGCCGCCGGAATCCGGGGAAAAAATATAAACATACTGGCTGTCATGAAAACAGGAGATATCATGCCCGTCGCAACGTAACTCAGAGGATGGCAGCGGCATGGCGTGTTCAATGGGAGACTGGCAGCCGGAAGAACTATAATTTATGGTAATCGTATCCGGATTGGTGTTGCTGGCTTCAATGCCCGGCAAACCCAGCGGCAAGCCGTTTCCGGCCATCCGAATTTGACGGGTCAATTCATCTATGGCGGCGCGGGCGTTCTGCTGTATTTCCGTTACATCTTCCTGAATCATCCAGTTCTTATGCTGATTGATATATACTCCGAAAAGGGCCGACAGAACCAGTGCCGTCATAAACAACGCAATCAACATTTCCACCATCGAAATGCCCCGCTCCGTACCGACGAGTAATTTTATATTTTTCATATTTCCACCTATATGCTATCGGTTCTGATGTAGGCCGTGACATTATTATGAAGCGAGTCGCCCCGTTTATTCACCCAGGCCGCGGAAATATCAATCCGCCGCAGATGATTGGCGGAACTTGTGACGGTCCAGGTCCGCTGAATTTCCGAAACGGTATCGCGGCCGTCGATAAGATTCATACCCGTCCTCAATTGCTCCAGCTTTTCCTGAAGCAACTGCGTTGACCGGGTCGCTTTATTCGACCAATCATTTCCTTCCAATGCAATCATCGCCATATTGAGAAGCATCAGAAGAGACAGGGTCAGAATTATCACGGATATCAACACTTCCAAAATTGTAAATCCGCCGATTTCAGATATCTTTTTCATAGACATATCCTTTTTCGAGACTCTTTTGCCGGGAATGTCTGAAAAAGGTCTGCCAAACTGAGACAAATTTTGCCAATTCAAAAAATGCCCAAAAAAAATATCAAAACTGCGCCCCTAACCGATTGAATGTCCTTTTCTTAGCATAAATGAACATAATCCGCTAATCCCCCGAAACAAACTTCGGGAATTCCTTTTTATATGGTTTTTGAGGTTCTGCCCCCTCAATTTTCGGCCCCGGATATGGGATTTTTCCCATAAAAAGAGGAGACTCGCCTGAAGCCATTTCTCGGCCTATGCGCCAAATCGGTTGAAATTGCCCCTCAAAAGATATATCTATATATCATTGTTGGAATTGCGGCCGGACAGCCCGGCTAAAAATTACCAGGAAAGGAAAATTTGTGAGCGAATATTATAAAATCTATTTGGGGGGACAATGGCTTGATTCCGGCGAAAAACTGGTTGTCAAATCCCCTTATGATCAGAGCGAAGTCGGCGTCACGGCGCTCGCTTCCAAAAATGAATATATCCAGGCGATTGATATCGCCGAACGGACTTTTAGCATCACGCGCGAGTTGCCGTCATACCGCCGCGAAGCCGTCTGTCTGGCGGTTGCGGCCGGCCTGGAAAAAAATATCGATTCGTTCGCCCGTATTCTCGTTCTGGAGGTCGGCAAAACTTATCGTGATGCCGCCACCGAGGTCCGGCGGGCCATTGGTGTCTTTCGCACCGCCGCCGAAGAAGCCAAGCGAATCGGCGGTGATATCATTGATCTGGATTGGGCCGCCGGCTCCGAAGAGCGGTTGGGCTTGCTCCGGCGCTTTCCCCTTGGCGTGGTCGGCGGAATTTCTCCTTTTAATTATCCCCTCAATTTGACCGCCCATAAAATCGCCCCGGCCATCGCCTCAGGTAATTGCATCGTCTTGAAACCGGCGTCCAAAACGCCTATTAACGCTTTGATGCTCGCCGAACTCATCGATAAAACCGATCTCCCCAAGGGCGCCGTCTCCATCCTTCCCGCCAGGGCCGGCGAAACTTCGCCCTTAATCGATGATCCCCGGGTCAAACTGATTACCTTCACCGGCTCCCCTGAAGTCGGGTGGTGGATAAAAGAAAAAGCCGGCAACAAGAAAGTGGTGCTGGAATTGGGCGGCAACGCCGGAGTGGCGGTGGCCGATGACGCCGATTTGGAATTGGCCGCGTCCCGTCTTGTGATCGGCGCTTTCGGGCACGCCGGTCAATCCTGCATATCGGTGCAAAGAATTTATATCCAGGAAAAAATCTATGAACGGTTCCTTGATATTCTCGTCAAGAAAATTACCGATTTGAAAGTCGGCGACCCGCTTGATGAAACCACCGATATCGGCCCGATGATCGATGATGCCTCGGCCGCCAGGATTGAAGGATGGATCAAAAACGCCGTCAATGGCGGGGCGAAAATAATCACCGGGGGAAAACGGCACGAAAGAATTCTGGAACCGACTCTGTTGGCCGATGTTAAGCCGAATATGGAAGTCTGTTTCAAAGAAGCTTTTGCGCCCCTGGCCGTGGTATTTAAATACGCCGAATTTAAGGATGTCGTCGCGGAAATCAACCGCTCCGATTACGGCCTTCAGGCCGGGATATTCACCAACCGTCTCAAAGATATTTTTTATGCCTTCAAACATCTCGAAGTCGGCGGAGTAATGATAAATGATATCTCCACTTACCGCGCCGATCATCAGCCGTACGGAGGCGTGAAAAAGTCGGGGGTGGGACGCGAAGGGGTCAAATATGCCATCGAGGATATGACCGAATTGAAAATTCTGGGGTTGAATCTGAAATGAAAAAAGAGGTCAATATGCACTTGGGCGCTCATATGTCGATTGCCGGCGGGGTTTATAATGCCGTCCTTGACGGCCAAAGGGCTACCTGCGACACCATCCAGATTTTCACCAAATCATCCAACCAGTGGAGGGCCAAACCGCTGAGCGATGACGAGGTGGAGCGGTTTTTCACCGAGCAAAAAAACACCGGCGTGACCGTCGCCTGCGCCCATGACAGTTACCTCATCAACCTTGCCTCTCCCGATAACGATATGTATCAAAAATCTTTCGAAGCCTTTGGTATCGAACTGGAGCGGTGCCATACCCTGAATGTCCCTCACCTGGTGATGCATCCCGGTTCGCATATGGGCGAAGGTGAAGAGGCGGGCTTGAAAAAAATCGCCGGGGCCTTCAATCGTCTTTTCGAAAAAGATCCCGGCAATAAAACCATTGTCTGCCTTGAGACCACCGCCGGGCAGGGTACCAATCTTGGTTACAGATTCGAACAATTGGCGCAGATAATCGACATGGTGGAAGATAAATCCCGCATGGGCGTTTGTCTGGATACCTGCCACATTTTCGCCGCCGGTTATCCGATTCAGGATGAAAAAGATTACAGGGCAACCATGAAGCAATTTGATTCCATCCTCGGCCTGGATCGCCTGAAAGTGATGCATTTCAACGATTCCAAAAAGGGGTTCGGCTCCCGAGTCGACCGCCACGATCATATCGGGAAAGGAGAACTGGGGCTGGAGCCGTTTAGGCATATAATGAATGACAAACGGCTGGCCAAAATCCCCAAAATTCTGGAAACCCCCAAAGGGGATGAACTGCTTGAAGATATCGAAAATCTCAAGATTCTCCGCTCTCTGGTAAAGAAATAGATTTTTTTTCGTAAGATTAAACCGGATTTGGGCTTGCCTTAAAGACGCTTCTTCCATACTATATTATTATGAAATTGGGAATTATCGGCTTGCCCCAATCGGGCAAAACCACATTATTTAACGCCGCCTCCGGACAGACCGAAGCGGTCGGCGATTACTCCCGCGCCACTCATCGCGCCATAATCAG
>CALMKK010000076.1 GCA_937867135.1 uncultured candidate division Zixibacteria bacterium | reverse complement strand
TAAGGGCCATCTCCGAACCGGGCTGGGAACTTCTTTGTGAACGGGATTGCCATGTTGTCAATTATGAAGCTTCCGGGCCGGCCATTCATTCCCATCTTCTGACCAATATGATTACAACGGAACGGGGGATACTCACGGCGGAGCAAATTGAAGAGGCCGTCCGCCCCCCCAATATTCATCATCCTATAACGAAAATAGTCACGATCGAAAATACGCACAATCGTCACGGCGGGACAATCTTCCCGCTGGAAGATATTAATCGTATCAGGGAAGTGGCCGATAGGCACAATCTCCTGATGCACCTCGATGGCGCCCGGATTTGGAACGCCCATGTCGCCACCGGAATACCGCTTGCGGATTGGGCGGCGCCGTTTGACTCGATGTCGGTTTGTCTGTCCAAAGGGTTGGGCGCTCCGGTCGGATCTATGATAGTCGGTTCCAAAAATTTTATAACCAAAGCACGACGAATCAGAAAATTATTCGGTGGCGGGATGAGGCAAGTCGGCATTCTCGCGGCGGCGGGGCTTCATGCGGTCGAAAACAATATCAGCCGCCTGACCGAAGACCACCGCAACGCCAAAATTCTGGCGGAGGGCCTGAATAGAGTAAAGGGCTTTAAGGTCGATATGAGCCGGGTCGAGACCAACATTGTAATCGCCGATATTTCTGCAACTGGAAAATCGCCCGATGAATTGGTCTCAAAACTCAAAACCAATGGTGTTCTGGCGGTCGTCTTCGGCCGAACCCGCCTGCGCTTTGTGACTCATCTTGATGTTTCGGATAAGGATTGCCTGACGGCGCTGGATATAATTTCGTCAATCAAATTTAATTGATTCTGAAATGTCTTTAATTCAGTGGACAGTCCTGGGGTCAGCCTCGGGGATGCCTTCGAAATCGAGAGCTTGTTCCGGTTATCTGCTTAAGATTGACGACAATCTGATTTTGTTTGATTGCGGCAGCGGTGTAACATCCTCTTTATTGCGGTTTGGCTTTGACCCGCATCAAATTCGGGCCGTTTTTATTTCACATATGCATTCCGATCATATTTCGGACCTGATTTTTCTTTTGCAATTAATGTATCAGCAGAAGCGGAGCGCTGATCTGACGATTTACCTTCCCGAGGAAGGTTTGGAGATTTTTAAGGAGTTCCTCACGGCCGTCTATCTTATGCCCGAAAAATATCCTTTTCATCTGTGGCTCCGTGCGATTGATGACAAAACCATATCCTTATTTGGCCCAAAAATATCGGCCCATCCCACGTCACATATGAAAGCTGGCGTTACCGAGCGAATTATCTCTCAATATAATCTCCCCAACAAGATGCAATCTTACGCTTTTGAGATTGAAGCCGATAATGGCCGCAAAATTTTATATTCCTCCGATATCGCCGTCTCTGCCGATATCGAGAACTATATGAATAATCTTGATTTACTTATCATCGAAACAACCCATATCGACCTGCAAAAATTACCCGAATTGCTGTCAAAATATCAGATCCGCAAAACAATTTTGACCCACATCAGTGACGATGCCGTCCCGGCAATTAGGGATTTAGTTGATCTTTATAATAGGAAAACCGAATTATTGATGGCCGAAGATGGTTTGACCGTCATCATCTGATATTTTTTGTAAATCCCGAATTTCCAATCAATTATAGTCATTTCCCGGGCTTTGGTTTTTGGCCTAAGTTAATAGCGTCGATAGCTATAATCGCTTGACAAAGGTGAAACTATTCACTTAAATGAAAGCTTTGAATTAACATAAACCTCATAATGTTGTAAGGAGAGCCTTATGGCCGAAAAGGTTTCAAATCAGAGTTTGCTGACATGGTTTCTGCAAAGGTTTTCCGGGCTTTTTCTGGCGATCTTTCTCTTCACCCATATTGATGTGCATCATTTTCTGCATCGCCAGGGCCTGATAAATTTTGCAGAGGTCAATGAGCGCCTGGCCGGCTCTGTCGGGTGGAAGATATTTTATATCTTCTTTGTTCCCTTTTGTGTCTTTCACGCTCTGAACGGTATCTGGGCCATTCTGGCCGACTATCGTCCCTCGGGCGGTTTTTCGGCATCGACCAAAGTGGTTTTTTGGGTGGTAGGTCTAATCCTGACCGCGATCGGGGCCTTGACGCTGGTTAATCTTTTTGCGGTGGGGGTGTAAGATGGCTTTTCAAGGAATGATCAAAAATGCCTACCAGGACGCCAGCCTTAACAAGAATGTCGGGACATTCGCTTTCTGGTTCCACCGCCTGAGCGGAATCGGCTTGGCCGTATATCTGATAATGCACACCTATGTGCTGTCGTCGGCCATATCCGGCAAGGAATCGTTCAGCGCCCGGATGGGAGCGGTGCAGAATCCGCTTTTCGCTTTTCTCGAAATCGTTTTAATCGGGGGCGTCTTTTTCCATATGCTAAACGGTCTGCGGATTTCGATTTGCGATTTCTTCGATCTGACCCGCGCCCATAAACTCTTTTTCTGGATTGAGATGGTGCTTTTTATCGCGATCATGGTCCTCACTGTGATATTGCAGTGGCCCAAGTTGCAATCCGGTTTTTATCCAACGATGTAAGGGAGACGATGAAATGTTTTATGATGTTATAATTGTCGGAGGAGGATTGGCCGGAATGCGGGCGGCGATTGCGGCGCATGACGCCGGAGTCAAAGTCGGCCTGATTTCAAAAATTCATCCGGTCCGATCCCATTCCGGGGCGGCTCAGGGCGGTATCAACGCCGCGCTGGCCAATCATCCGGACGGCAAGGATGATACTCCTGACCGGCACGCTTATGATACTATCAAAGGTTCCGATTTCCTGGCCGATCAGGACGCGGTGGAATTAATGACCTATGATGCTCCGAATATCGTATTCGAATTCGAACATTGGGGTTGTCCGTTCTCACGTTTTGACGATGGGACCATCGCCCAGCGCCCGTTCGGCGGAGCCGGTTACCCGCGGACCTGTTACGGGGCCGATCGCACCGGGCTTTACCTGTTGCACACGCTGTATGAACAGGTGGTAAAAAGAAAAATCGATGTTTTATATGAGCGGTTTGTGACCAAATTGGCGGTGAAAGCCGGACGGTGCGCCGGAGTAGTCGTGATGAATTTGCATACCGGCGAATTTCAGGCTATCGGCGGCAATGCCGTGATTTTCGCCACCGGCGGCTCGGGGCGAATGTACTCGGTCAATACGACCAATTCCCATTCCTCGACCGGCCTCGGTGTGGCGATTCCATACTGGGCGGGCGTGCCGGCCGAAGATTTGGAATTTATTCAGTTCCATCCGACCGGATTGGATGGATCGTCGATTCTAATGACCGAGGGTTGCCGCGGCGAGGGCGGATACCTTACAAATAATAAGGGCGAGCGGTTCATGAAGAATTATGTCTCGGAAAAGATAATGGAACTGGCGCCGCGGGATATCACAGCGCGCTCCATTCAAACCGAGATAAATGAAGGACGCGGTTTCGAGGACCGTTTTGTTCACCTCGACCTGCGTCATTTGGGCGCCAAGAAAATCATGGAACGGCTGCCCGGAATCCGTGAAATCTGCATCAATTTCAGAAGCATCGACCCGATCAAGGATCCGATTCCGATTCATCCGGCCATGCACTACACCATGGGCGGTATCGAATGCGATAAGGACGGTTTAACCCGGCTCGACGGGCTCTATGCCGCGGGCGAATGTGCCTGTGTCTCGGTGCACGGCGCCAACCGCCTGGGCGGGAATTCCCTGCTCGATACGGTCGCTTTCGGCAAACGCTCCGGCTATCACGCCGCCAACCGCGTGAAAAAAATGAGCCAGACCGTCGATACCGAAACTCTCAATGCCGCTCTTAAAGAAGAAGAGGGCCGTTTCCAGAAACTCCGTTCTAACGCGGGGAAAGAAAATCCGTACACCATTAAAAACGAACTGTCCCAAACCATGATGGATAAATTCGGCATTTTCCGCAATGAAACCGATATGCAAAAAGGTTTGGAAAGCCTGATGCAACTCCGCGAACGTTTCAACCATATCCGCGGCATTCCCGACACCGGGAAATTCAACTATGATTTCCTCTGGGTGACCGAAATTGCCGGCAATATCGATACCGCTTTATGTGTCGCCAAAGGGGCCGTGACCCGCACCGAATCGCGCGGTTCGCATTTCCGCCGCGACTATAACAAGCGCCTCGATGAGCAGTGGTTGAAACACTCCCTGTGTACCTGGACGCCGCAGGGGCCGGAACTTTCGTATAAGCCGGTGCAACTGGGAAAATACAAACCCGAAGAAAGGAAGTATTGATATGCCGACTTTCAAAGTATTCCGATACAATCCCAAATCGGGCGATCAGGCTTTTTTTCAAACATACCAATTGCCGGAAGTGAAAGGGATGACCGTTCTGGAGGGGTTGTATTATATCCTCGAAAATATCGATCCGACCCTGGCCTTCCGCTCCTCCTGCCGTCAGGGGGTCTGCGGTTCGTGCGCCATGCATATCGGCGATCAGTACCGTCTGGCGTGCGAAACCCAAATCGCCCATATCGGGGAGACCGTGACCATTCGTCCGCTTTCGCATATGAAAATAATCCGCGACCTGGTGGTTGATCTGGATCCGTTTTTCGCGCAGTACGAGGCGATTAAACCGTATCTTATCAATAAAGAAGCACCACCGACCCGGGAATACAAGCAGTCGCCCGCGCAGAGGCTCAAAATTGACCTTCTGGTTGACTGCATTTTCTGCGCCGCCTGTTACGGTTCCTGCCCGGTGGTGGCCAATGACGAGAAATATCTCGGGCCGCAGGCGATGCTTAAGG
>CALMKK010000075.1 GCA_937867135.1 uncultured candidate division Zixibacteria bacterium | reverse complement strand
CGCTTGCTGAAGGATCGGATTATTTTTATCGGTTCGCCGATCGATGATCATCTGGCCAATCTGGTGATTGCCCAGCTGTTGTTTCTGGACGCCGAGGATCCGGAGAAGGATATTTTTATTTATATCAATTCGCCGGGCGGTTCGGTGACGGCCGGGCTGGCGATTTATGACACCATGCAATTCGTGAAACCGGCGGTGGCCACGACCTGCATGGGGCTGGCGGCCTCAATGGGTTCGTTCCTTCTGGCGGCGGGAGCCAATGGGAAACGGGCGGCGCTTCCGAATAGCCGGATTATGATTCATCAGCCGTCGGCCGGGGCGCAGGGTCAGATCACAGATATCGAGATTATGACCAAGGAATTCGCCCAGACCAAGAAGCATTTGAATGAACTTCTGGTTCGGCATACCGGTCAGCCGCTGGAGAAAATCGAAAAAGACACCGATCGGAATTTCTTCATGTCGGCCGAAGAGGCGGTGCAGTACGGCATAATCGACAAAATTTACGAGTTCAAGCGTAAAGAGAAAAAATAGAAGGTCGCTTTGACGAAAAAGAATAATAATTCATCGGATGACGATAATTCCCTGGGGGCGATCCACCGCTGTAATTTTTGCGGAAAATCGGCCTCCAAGGTGAAACGTCTTTTCGCCGGGTACGAAGCCTTCATCTGCAACGATTGTGTCAATCTCTGCCATGATATATTGATATCATCGCCGGACGGTTCCGACGAGGGTGAGGCGTTCGAGATTCCGAGGCCGCAGGAAATCAAGGGATTTCTGGATCAATATGTAATCGGGCAGGAATCGACCAAGCGGAATGTGGCGGTGGCGGTTTATAATCATTATAAACGGATTAACGCCGTTTTTGAGGCCCGGCAGAATAAGGACGGCCGCGCGCCCGAGGTCGAACTGGAGAAATCGAATATTTTGCTTATCGGCCCGACCGGAACCGGAAAAACCCTGATTGCCCGGACCCTCGCCCGATTTTTGAAAGTGCCGTTCAGTATCGCCGACGCCACGGTACTGACCGAGGCCGGGTATGTCGGCGAGGATGTCGAAAATATTCTGGTGCGGTTGTACCAGTCGGCCAATTACAATCAGGCCCGAACCGAACGCGGAATTGTCTATATCGATGAAATCGACAAGATCGCGCGCACCTCGGGGAACCCGTCGATTACCCGCGATGTCTCCGGCGAAGGGGTCCAACAGGGCTTATTGAAAATTCTCGAAGGAACGATTTCGAATATTCCGCCCAAGGGGGGACGGAAACATCCGGAGCAGTCGTTTGTCCCGATCGACACGACCAATATCCTGTTTATCTGCGGCGGAGCGTTCGAAGGGCTGGATAAGATCGTGGCGCGGCGGGCCGGCAAGAAGCAGTTGGGGTTCGACGCCGAGAATATCGATATCAGCGCCAAATCGGCCAATATTCTCGATTATGTGGAGCCGAGCGATTTGCTGGAATTCGGGCTGATTCCGGAACTGATCGGCCGTCTGCCGGTGGTGGCGCCGCTT
>CALMKK010000074.1 GCA_937867135.1 uncultured candidate division Zixibacteria bacterium | reverse complement strand
CGATGAAAATTACTCGTCATATTCGCCGGGGAACAAGTTATTCGAGAAAATGCTGCAAAGGGCGTTTGCCTCAGGTGAAATTGCGGAAATTGATTGCCTGACCGCCTATCCGTGGAATCAGAACTGGAACATGACGACGCGGGAATATTATGACCTGACTATTTTCCCGACCCGACCGACTGTTTTCCTGACAGCATATCTTCCGGCCAGACTTCTTAATTATTTTGGGCACGGCTCTTATGCTCGAAGAAAAGGGCGTATGTTATATGATAAGGCAGGCAAAATTATAAGCGGCCGGAAGAAAAAGCCGCAAAACGGCAATAACGGTATGAGCCGATAAGAGAAAATATTATGCGTTCCAAAAAAGAAATTAGAGAAGAAGTAATAAAGGAACTCCAAGAGCGAGGCGTGCTCGGAGAATTTAATCCGCTTCAGATTGAGCGGGAGATCGATGGGCGATTTCACTGGGAGCGGGTGATTGCCGAAGCCGAAGAGAGCCAGAAGGAACATGGGGCGGTCAAAATCGAATTTATGGCCTCGCCGGGAGATGAATTCTGCAAATTGTGCTGGGAGATGAACGGCAAATCATTGACGCTGGAGGAACTAAAAGCGCTCAAAAACAAATGGGCCTGCCGTTGCGCTTTGGTTTTACCGGAGGAAGAATAGTTCAGTCGGGACCTTAGAGAAAAGCCAAAGGAGCCGCGGGGCAATTTCCCGGCGGCCTCTTTTTTTGGCTCAAAAACCTTCACCGGGGCCGGGGCATAAGATTGGATTCCCGGTCAAACCCGGAACGATGTTAATCGAAACGCCATAGGTAACCGGCTGTCGCATATTGCATAAAGAAATATAATCGCACCTATCAAACGAATTACCGGATTTCTTTGACCACATCGACCGTCGCATCGAAGGGATTATAATTGACCGCAAAACCGCGCTTCTCAAAAACCGAAATCATCGGGCGATTGTCGGTCGTGGTTTGCGCCACAATCCGTTTCAGGTTCCAGCGGCCGGCGATCTCCATGCAAAAATCGGTCAGAATGCTCCCGACTTCTTTCTTCTGCCAGGCATCGGTGATTAGAACCGCATATTCCACCGTCTCATGATCCGGATCGGCAATCAGCCGCCCGATACCGATTATTTTGCGGACGCCGTTTTCGACAATCTCCGCCACGATGGCGATTTCGCGGTCATAATCGATATAACAGAAGCGGGTGGCGACCTCATGCGAGTTCCAATGGAAGAAATATCGGAACCGGGAATAAATCGATTCTTTGGAGCAACCGGCCAGAAGCGCCAGCCAGAGCGGTTCATCTTCCGGTTTAATCGGCCGCAGGGTCACGGTGATGCCGTCTTTCAGTTGCACCGTCTTGACATATTTTTCCGGATACGGGCGAAGCGCCAGATGAGAGTACGGCTCCGGCACGATTATCGACGGATCGATAATGATACGGGCATCGAGCGCGACCGCATCATGCGGCGTCACCAGAAGCGGATTGATATCCAGTTCCGTTA
>CALMKK010000073.1 GCA_937867135.1 uncultured candidate division Zixibacteria bacterium | reverse complement strand
AATTGGCAAAGGTGAAACATTATCCTGTATCTTTTTTTCACTCAACCGGAAAAACCAGGGTGAAGACGCTTCCCTTGCCCAAACTGCTTTCGACAAGTATTTTCCCTCCCAGGCTCTTAACGATTCCATAGCTAACCGAAAGCCCCAAACCGGTTCCCTTCCCGACTTCTTTGGTGGTATAGAAGGGGAGAAATATCCGGTTTAGCTGGTCCGGGCTCATTCCTTTGCCGGTGTCGGCGATGGCAATTCGAATTTCATTATTTTCGAATAAGGTCCTAATGGTAATCTTTCCCGAACCGGAAATTGCATCGACGGCATTATTCATTATATTTAACACCACTTGTTGCAGTCGATGAATGTCAGTAGTCAATTCGGGTATATCTGAACCATAGTCCTTGACTATCTTAACATTGCTTATCGCCATCTCGTGCCCCAGGAATCCGTCGACAATGCTGTCCATCAAGACATGGACATCGCACGGCTTTTTACCGACATCCGCTTTTCGAACGAAGAAGAGCAATTTGCCGGTAATATCGCGGCATCGGAAGACGGCATCGTGGATGGAATCGATATGGGGACGAAGCTCTTCAAAGGTGGTATCGGTCTTGAACTGCGGATCCATCAAATCTTTCATCAAGCCGGCTTCCTCGCTTATTACGGCCAGCGGATTATTTATTTCATGCGCGATTCCGGCCGCAAGTTCGCCGATCGATGCCAGGCGGGCGGCATGTTCCAGTTGAGCTTTCGCCTGGTCGGATTCAACCTGGAGGAGGACCAATTTGCGGGCGCGATAGAAAATGACAATAAGAATCCCCAATATTGTCGCCAGCGATATTAAAAGAATCTGAAGGCGGAATCCTGAAAATAATCCTTTATTATTTTTCTCGCTCCAACCGGCGACCAAAGCCCAATCGGCCTGTTTCAGCCAGGAATAGGCCAGCAAAACATCTTTTCCATGAATCTCCGCCTTTGCGGTTCCGAGATGAGGAATTCGCGGCGGGATAATCGATGACGCCTCTAGAAGGGTCCCCATATCCGGTGTCACAAGCTGATATTGTCCGGCCGGATTGACAATTGAAATATCGATATCGCTCTCGCCCTCGATTGAGGAAATATATTCGTAAATTCGATCCGGTTCGAGGGTCGCTCTCAAGGCGATATACCGGCCGTTTATTATGCGACTGACGGCGATTGTGAAATGCGGTTTCTGCCGAAAACCGAGATAAATATCGGTAATTATGAACCGATCCGGCCGGCCGCGCAAATTCATGAACCAATCTTCCCTGCCGTAGTTTTTTCTCGCAAGCGACGGGAAAGGTCCGGCATAGGCGGTCTGGACGCCGGCAGAATCAAAAAAACCGATATCGATAAAGGCATCGCTGTTGGTTCGGAGGTTCTCGAGGTACACTTTAAGGGTTTCGGACTGCGGCGGCAGCTGAAATTTGGGATTATCAATCAAGTTTGAAAGGTTTTTGAGCCTTTCGGAAAGATATAGATCAAGCGTTTTGGATTGATTCTCCGCCACTGATTCGAGATGCAGTCTTTTGCCTTCATTCAACAAGGCATCATATTCAATATTAAAATATATGATTAGAATTACCAGAGGGGCCAAATAGGTCAGAAGCAGACGAACGATATTTCGCCTTTGGAGGTCATTATAGTATTTTCTTCCCAGTTGGTCAAAATCGCCTGCAAAATGCGGTTTCTTACCGGCTGTCATTGTCCTCCGATATTAATTACACATTTTTTATCAAAAATAATCCCGACCGAGGCGAAAAACGCTCATCGTTTATATAATAACATCTTTCGTGAAACATTTCCACGCCTATTTTGGTGAAATCCGGTATGCTTCGAGGTATCTTTCAACAATGGAGGTCCAAGAATTATATTGAATTGATAGAAAAGCTCCCTCAATTGCACGAATTCCGGAATTATTTGCTGTTCGAAAATACAAATGACAAATGCATATTCGACACTATTGAGCCATAAAATTTTTACAAGAGCCTTATCCAAACCGCGGGGCGGTGGGTTAATTTCATTACGGAGATAAAGACTGTCCCTTACCGTCCAGAACAAAAAACTTTCCTGTTGATAATCAGGATTTAGTTTAAAGCACTGATGTTACGCCAAAATTAACCTGTATCCTACTCCCGGTTCAGTAATTATTAATCGGGGATGCGATGGATCTTTTTCCAGTTTCTTGCGAAGCTGGCCGATATACACCCTCAAATATTGAGTTTGTCCCACGGCGTGCGGTCCCCAGATTTCTTTTAAGAGGTGCCCCTGAGTTACCACCTTCCCGGCATAACGTACGAGAATGCGCAGGATATCATATTCCGTAACAGTCAATTTAACCGATTCACCAGCAATTGAGACCGTCCGGGCAGAAAAATCGATCTCTAAATCGCCGGAACGAAAGACAGCCTCCATATCGATCGGCTGGGAATGGCGAATGGCGGCTCTGATTCGCGCCAATAGTTCCGGCACGCTGAACGGCTTGGTTAAATAGTCATCGGCGCCGGCATCAAGAAGAGTCACTTTGTCAATATCAAAATCCTTTACGGTCAGGATAATTACAGGTACATTCGACCATTCGCGCAAATTTTTAAGAATTGCAATACCATCGATATCTGGAAGCCCCAAATCAAGGATGATGAGGTCCGGCCTCATGGTGGCGGCCGCTGTCAAACCGTCTTTTCCCTGCGACGCCTCAATAAAATCATATCCTTCGGCTTCAAGGCTCAATTTAAGCAGCCGCCTAATGGCGGGTTCGTCATCTATCACAAGAATTCGAGCGCCCTTCATCTTTCCCCACTTTCACTTGGGATGTCAGGCTGTCTTTCGACCGGGAGGGTGATAGAAAAACGGGCTCCGTGATCCGAAACATTGGCGACCTCAATTTTCCCACCGTGCATTTCCACGATAGCCCTGGCAATCGCCAGGCCAATACCGCTTCCACCGGAAGGCGTTCCGGGAACCCGATAGAACTTATCAAAAATATGCGGCAGAGAATCAGCAGGAATTCCTGGACCATCATCCGTAATTTTTATCACCAAGTCATTCATAACCAGATATGATTCAATTTCCACGACTGTGCCCGAAGGAGTATACAAAGCGGCATTTGACAGGATATTAATAATGGCTTGTTTAAAAAGGCTGAAGTCGATTTTAATCAACGGCAATTTATCGGCCAAATTAATATTCAGACGATTTCTCGATAGAATGTTGCAAGATTCGTCCAGAGCGACCGCCAATAGTTCATTTGGCTCATGCCAGTCTTTTTTCAAGCTGAGCTTCCCGGAATTAATCCGCGACAGATCAAGCAAATTCGTTACGACATTATTCAGGCGCTCCGTGTTGCCGTTCAATTCGTCGAAAATTTGCCGACGGTTTTCATCGTTGATGTTGAGCCGTTCGTTCTGCAAGGCCGATACATAACCCATTATGGCCGTCAGAGGCGTCCGAATTTCATGGGAGACAGAGTTAAGTATTGTTTGATACAGCCGTTCCGACTCGGCCATACGTTCCGCCTTGAGTGATCTGTCCCGGAAGAGCCCCCTTTCTATCGAAATCGCCAATTGCCGGGCCACCGTTCCCAAGAGATTCTCTTCCTCCTGCAGCAGACGGATCTTATTTTTTGAGTGATAGGTCAAAATTCCCACTGTCTCCGCCGTTCCAATCAAAGGAATATAAATTCCATCGGCGGAGGGAAGCGTTTCGGTGGACCACCCGGCTGATTTTCCGTGCTCATAGGCCCATTGAGCCACGGCCCACTCTTTATCCATGAGGATCCATTCCTGCTGAGGATAGGAGATACGCACCGGCCTTTTGTCCTCATCTGTCAGGACCACGGAGCATTCACCATTCAAAATGGCACTCAGATGTTCCATCACAAGCGGCAAATATTCCTGTTTGGATTGACCCGAAGCCATTGCTTTCACAATCTGGTAAAGAGCACTGGTCCGTTCCTCGCGCAGACGAAGCATTTTTTCTCTTTTTCGGATGCGGTTAGTAAGCGTGCCGGTCGTAATGGCCGCCAATAAGTACGCCGTGCACATTGCGATATCCTCGGGCTGAGAGATGCGAAATGTCCCGAACGGCGGGATAAAAAAGAAGTCCCAGATCAGGGCACTCGAAATTGCGGCCGTTAAGACGGGGCCGATGGATACAAACAGACCCAGGGCCAGCACCGTCAGCAAAAATATGAATCCAACCGCCCGATAGCCAATATAGGGGAGAAGAAAACTGTCAATGATGGCCATTGCCACGACCGCGAAAACGACCAGACCGTAACTCGATAGACCGGATTCGAAATTCATGCCGAATGGCTTCCATTCGGTTCCCTTGCTTGGCCCTTCTTTGCGCAACACATGGACATCGAAATCATCGCTTTCCCGAACCAGCTGATCAAGCATTGTCCCGCCATGAAAGGCATCTCTTATTCTGCGTCTGGCGGGCCTCCCGACAATAAGCTGTGTAATATTTCTCTGATGAGCCACTCGTTTCAACGCCTGTGCAATATCGACATCGGCCGTCGAAACGACTTCGCCGCCCAATTCCCTGACCAAGGTGATGTTTCGGGCCAGGGTGGCACGATCCTCGGGAGACAGCGCCACACCGGTATCGACATGCACGCCGATCCACGGAGCCTCCAAACTGAAGGCCAACCTGCGGGTGCCCCGGATCAAACCCTCGGAATACGGGCTGTGACTCACTGCCACCATCAGCCGCTCCGAAGTTTTCCAAGTTGAATTCCTTTCTCCGGCGGTCATCATATCGCGCAACTCATTGTCGACTTTCTCGGCTGTCAGACGCAGGGCAATCTCACGAAGCGCGGTCAAGCGGTCTTCCTTAAAAAAATTTTCCGCCGCAGTCCGTGCCATATCGCCCAGATAGACCTTACCTTCCTTAAGGCGCTGGAGCAGTTCCACGGGTGTAATATCTATAAGTACGATTTGATAGGCCCGTTCGAGCACCGAATCCGGAACGGTCTCGCGTATTTTTATTCCGGTAACCGATTCCACCAGTTCTTTGCGGCTTTCAATATGCTGGACATTGATACTGGTATAAACATCGATTCCGGCGTCCAGCAAATCCGTCACATCGTGCCATCTTTTGGGATGCCGGGACCCGGGAGCATTGGTATGGGCCAATTCATCCACGAGAACCAGTTTCGGCTTTCTGGCCAAAATAGCGTCGATATCCATCTCTTCGATTCTGGTCCCTTTATATTCAATCGCCTTTGGGGGGATTTGAGGCAGCCCGCTCAGAAGTGCCTCGGTCTCGGCGCGTCCATGGGTCTCAATGATCCCGATGACTATATCGGTCCCGTCCTTGAGTTTTTCCTGACCGGCTTTCAGCATGGCGTATGTTTTGCCCACCCCGGCCGACATTCCAAAAAAGACACGGAGCCGGCCAAGGTGCCGATCGGCTTCTTCCTTCTTAATAGCCGCCAGCAGTTCATCTGGATCGGGACGATTCGGTTCCGACATTACTTTCGCACTTTCAATAATGAGTCCAAAGCCAGATTTAGTTTAAGCACATTTATTCGTGGTTCACCCAGCACGCCCAAATCCGGTCGTTCAATATGCTCGTCAATTAGATTTAATAAAAGAGTTTTTAAAGAATGGTCAAGATCCCGTGCGGCCAGAATCCGGTCGACTTGATAGCGGGCCGCCTGCGGGCTTATATCCGGGTCCAGCCCGCTGGCTGAGCCAAACAGAAGATCGGCCGGTATATTTTCATTTCCCCCATTCGCCGAAATTAATTGCTTTCGTCTATTTTCGATTTCTTTTTTCAGCTCCGCGCTGGTCGGTCCGAGATTGCTTCCTCCCGACGGCATCGCATTGTAATTAGTTGCCGATGGCCGCGGCCAGAAATATTGCGGTTCGCTGAAATTCTGGCCGATCAATTCAGAACCTATGATGATTCCATTTTGTTTTATCATACTCCCGCCCGCCTTTTCCGAGAAAAATACCTTTGCTATCCCCGTTATGAAAAGTGGATATAGCAGGCCGGTCAAAATCGTCATAAATAAAAACAATTTAATTGATGTAAGCACGGTCTTCATAATCCAAAAACCCTTATGAAACCAGGTGCAACAATGTCAGCACCATATCCAGTAATTTTATACCAATGAACGGCGCTATAATCCCGCCGATGCCATATATAATAAGGTTTCGGCGAAGCAGAACCGACGCCGGTTTCGCCCGATAGGCCACTCCCTTCAGAGCCAGAGGAATCAGGGCAATTATGATTAGCGCGTTAAAGATCACGGCACTCAGGACAGCGCTCTGGGGCGAATGCAGATGCATAATGTTCAACGCAGAAAGGGGACCCTTTATCATGCCTGACGACGCGTAAAGGGTGCCAAACATCGCCGGCAGTATGGCGAAATATTTGGCGACATCGTTGGCGATACTGAAAGTTGTCAAGGAGCCGCGGGTCATAAGCAGTTGTTTTCCGATTTCCACAATTTGTATCAACTTGGTAGGGTTGCTGTCGAGATCCACCATATTTCCGGCTTCGCGGGCCGCTTGAGTTCCGGTATTCATCGCCACCCCGACATCAGCCTGGGCCAGAGCCGGGGCATCATTGGTGCCATCTCCGGTCATCGCCACCAGATGACCGCCTTGTTGTTCCTGGCGAATACGGGCCAGCTTGGCCTCGGGGGTTGCCTGGGAGATAAAATCATCCACACCCGCCTCGGCGGCAATGGCCGCGGCGGTCAGTGGATTATCGCCTGTTATCATGACGGTTCTTATTCCCATCTTGCGAAGTTCCGCAAATCTCTCCTTAATGCCGCCTTTGACAATATCTTTTAAATGAATTAATCCGATTACTCCCCTTTCATCAGCCACGGCCAGGGGCGTTCCGCCGCCAGCGGCAATACTATCCGCCGCTATCTGCATTTCAATCGGAAATGTGCTGCCTGTCTGCTCAATAAAACGGCCTATCGAATCTATCGCCCCTTTGCGGATTTTCAATGCAGCCGAACCATCGGCATCCAAAATATCGACGCCGCTGATTCTGGTTTGGGCGGAAAAAGGAATAAATCGAGC
>CALMKK010000072.1 GCA_937867135.1 uncultured candidate division Zixibacteria bacterium | reverse complement strand
GCATCGGGGCATGGGAGGCGATTGCGGACATCCCATGATGCTTCTCGGAATGGCCGATAAATTGGGTCTGGATGACAAACAAAAGGACCAGATCAGCAAATTGCAGGAAGATAATCGCCTGGCCATGATAGACAAAAGAGCCGAACTTGAAAAGGCCCAGGTGAAACTGCATAGCATGATGAAAAATGATGCTCCCGATAAAGAAATCCTGGCGGCTATGGACAAAATCGGTCTATTGAAGACCAATATGCAGAAGGCGCGTTTTGAGCACATGCGCCAGATGAAGGCGGTCCTGACTCCTGACCAACAGAAGAAATTGCAGGAATTAATCCCCGGAATGTGTACGGATCGGCCGGGAAAAGGACGGGGATGTGCCCCGGGTCAAATGATGAAAGATAAGACGCCTGATGCGCCCGGCGTCGGAATGCGTGGGCATCGATGCAATATGCAGTGCTTCATGCTTGATGATAATGACGACGATATTTAGTTTATAAACAATGAGTTAGGTGACGGTCCGTTTCCAATGCGGACCGTATTTTTATCCATCTTAAATAATATAAACTGCCAAATTGGCAGAAATATGCCAATTTTTGGTTGATTTTTACCTCCTTTTGCCGTATTATAATTCCATGACGAATATTAATGAAAAATATATTATTGACTTTCTGTCCTTTAAGGCCGGACGACCCCTGAAATTAAAGGAGCTGGCCCATGAGTTGGAGGTCGGAGAAAAGGATTACCCCTCTTTTCGAACCATGGTAAAGCAATTATTGGCCGACGGCCGGTTGGTCAAGTTGAGAAGAAATCGACTTGGCATACCGTCGGAATTGAATCTTGTGGTCGGTAAAATCACTATTTCCAAAGCCGGATCCGGTACGGTCCTCACCGATTCCGGAGAACCGATTGTAATTGCACCGGCCGACACCCTGACCGCTTTAGACAGCGATAAAGTTATGGTGCGGGTGAGCGGCGAAGTGGAAGGGGAAATTCATGGCAAAGTCATCAAGGTTCTGGAACGGGCCGATCGGAATATAATCGGCATCTTCCGCACCGGACCTCATTTTGACTTTATTGTGCCGGATAATAAAAAGATTCATCGCGACATTCATATTGCACCCGGACTGGCAAACGGAGCGCGCGACGGGGAACGGGTGATTGCCGAAATTACGCAGTGGGACGATCCCTATCGCATTCCCGACGGTAAAGTCATCGAGAAAATAGGTATGCCGGGTGAACCGGGAATAGATCTTCTGACGGTTATCAAGAGTTTCAATCTTCCCGAGGAATTTCCCCGCCGCGTCATGGAGGAGGCCGAACAGGCTGCGCAATATTATACCGACGCAGAGATTGGCCGCCGCCGTGATTTTACGGGTGATATGATTTATACCATTGACCCCATTGACGCCAAGGATCATGATGATGCCGTCTCGGTGGAAAAGACCGCTAAAGGGTACCGTCTGGGGGTTTATATCGCCGATGTTTCCTTTTTTGTCCGCGAGAACACTCTCCTGGATAAAGAAGCCTTCGAGCGCGGCAATTCGATTTATTTGCCGGGAATGGTGATATCGATGCTTCCAGAAAAATTATCCAATGATTTATGTTCTTTGAAGCCGCATCGTAAGCGGCTGGTTTACGCCGCCTTGATGGATTTCGATGAAACAGGGAAGATGACCGGCCATGAAATTACCGAGGGCGTTATCTGCTCCAAAGCGAAACTGAATTACGAGCAGGTGCAGAAGTTTTTTGATACCGGCCGGGCCGACGATACCATTGTTAAAGTGGCCGATTATTTGCAACCGGCCCGTGACCTGGCCCGCATTTTGTTTAAAAGGCGTATGGCTGAAGGTTCGCTCGACTTTGACCTCCCGGAAGCAATCATTTCCGTCAACGACAAAGGGGAGATTATCAACATTAGCAATCGGGTCCGCTTGGAATCGCATCGTCTGATAGAAGAATTCATGCTGGCGGCCAATAAGGCCGTGGCGCTTCATGTTTTTCGTCTGGGGCAAAAATTTCTGTATCGGGTGCATGATAAGCCGGACAAAGAAAAAGTAGAAGCCTTTTCTTATCTGGTTGGAACGCTCGGTTATAGTTTCCCCGCATCCGATAATATGAAGCCGATTCAATTTTCCCGGTTTCTGGAGCGTCTCAAAGGCAAACCGGAAGAAGAGTTTCTAAATGAATTGATGCTTCGTTCGATGAAGAAAGCGGTATATCAGCCGCAGAATATCGGCCATTTCGGGTTGGCCTTTTCGCATTATACGCATTTTACCTCGCCTATCCGTCGTTATCCCGATTTACTGGTGCATCGCTTGTTGAAGAAATTAATACATGGCCGTTATTCGGATAAATTGAATAAGCAATTGGCGACGGTTCTCGTGAATGTCGGCCGGCATTGCTCCGATACGGAGCGGACCGCCGAGGCGGCCGAGCGCGAGGCGATAAAAATCAAGCAGGTCGCTTATATGGCGAACCGTATCGGCCAGGAATATCAGGGAGTAATTTCCGGCATTCTCAATTTCGGCTTCTTTGTCCGCTTGGGAGAAACCGCCGCGGAGGGAATGGTGCGCCTCTCCACTCTTGATGATGATTACTATAAATATGATGAGAAGCACTTTCGTCTGGTCGGACGCCGCACCGGGCGAATCTTTCGTCTGGGCGACCCGGTCACGGTCGGGGTCCAAGCGGTCGATAAAGTGCGAAATGAAATCAATCTATATCTGGTCGAAAATGAGATAAAGGAATTTCCCCGCAAAAAGAAAAAGCGGAAAACATGATACAGAATGTTCTGATACTGGTGCGTCAGGAGACCGTCTCCGCCGGTAATCAAATTGATCGCATCCTGAAGCCCATCGGTGAATATATTTTTGAATTATCACAGCTGTACAACGCTCTTAAGGAAAGAACGGTGGAACTGATTCTGGTCGCAGGCGATTTCCCCGGCGCTTCTGCGGCCACCGTTCGGCGGCTGCGCCTTCGCTCCCCCTTGACCGACATCTGGAAAATCGAAATGAGCCGACGGCCGCCCGATCAGACCGGGGAGTCGCAGATATTTGACGGCCGGATCAATTTGGCCGACGGTTCGGAGATGATCGGCCGCAAGATCCGGCAAATTATTCTGCAAAAATCGCTTCTCAAAAAATTCAACATGGTGGGTCGCTCCGACAAATTGAAGGCGGTCGCCGAGACCGTTGAACGGATCGCGCCGACCGATATCAGTGTCCTTGTGATTGGGCCCTCGGGAAGCGGCAAGGAACTGGTGGCGCGGGCCATTCATGAAAATTCCAGTCGCTCGGACAAGCGCTTCGTGGAAGTCAATTGCGGGGCCCTGGCCGAGGGGGTTTTGGAATCGGAGCTGTTCGGCCATGAGAAAGGGGCCTTTACCGGATCGGTCGGAAAACGCGAGGGATTGTTCGTGCAGGCCGATGGCGGCAGTATCTTTCTTGATGAAATCGGCGAAACCAAACCGGATATGCAGGTAAAGTTGTTGCGGGTTCTGGAGGACGGCTATTTTTATCCGGTGGGGAGCGACAAGCCGGTCCGCTCCAATGTCCGGGTTATTGCGGCCACCAATCGGGATTTGAACGAAGCGATCCGCGAGGGAACCTTTCGTGATGATTTATATTTCCGGCTGGGCGTCATTAAAATAAATCTTTTGCCTCTATTGGAGCGGCCCGAGGACATTCTTCCTCTACTCTGTCATTTTGCCGCTAAAGAGAAATTGAAAGGCTTCTCCGATGGCGCCATCGATTTGCTCCTCCGTTATGATTGGCCCGGCAATGTCCGGCAGTTACGTAATTTTATCGCCCGGCTGGGAGCGCTTCATCCCGGCGAGGAAATCACCATTACCGACGTCGAGCAATTCATCGCCGAACAGGGTTTTTCTCAGAGGCAACTTCCGGTTGTGACCGGTCATACTCCTGAAGATGCCGGGCATGAATTGATTTATCGAGCCCTGTTGTCGTTAGGAAATGAAATTCGTCTGCTCCGCGATTTGATTACCGCCAATTTGCCGTCACACCCTGAAGTCGAACCGGCCGGATCGGCGAGTTCATCGTCGCCTGATGCCGGCACCATGCAAGCCATGGAAAAGGATCTAATCGCCAATATTTTGCAGGAGACAGGCGGAAATCGAAAGACCGCGGCCAAAAGACTCGGTATCGGGGAAAGAACGCTGTATCGTAAACTTAAAAGATATAATCTCAGTTGAGAGCCTATTTTTACATTGGGTTAATAATATTTGCCGTCATTTCCGGCGCCGCCCGATCATCGCACGGGCAAAGCGCCTCATTCGAAGTTTATCCCTCCGATGAGGAGCTGTTTGACGCCTATCTTCAGGGCGAATTCGATTATACGACCTATTTAAATCTGCAGGAAATTTTTGAAACGGGGGTCGATTCTAGCGACCTTTATTTATTGGAGGAAATTCCCAATTTAAATTATTTCTCCGATAGCCGCTTGCGAGATTACCGGGGATTAGAGCGCGAACAGGAGGAGCCGTTTTTGGCAAAGGATACGATTGGGCGAGGTTCCCCGTCGGGCTATCTGAAAATCAAAAGGTATCAGGACCTTGATGAGGCCGCCGTTGGAAAAAATCATTATTTGATTGGCGGTCACATCACTCCTCTGTGGTCCTTCAATGCGCGAATAAATGAAGATAACCAGCGAAAACGGGAATGGAACCAACGTTCTCTTGTCTATAGCGGGAAAAAGGGAATGATTAAACGTTTTGCTTTTGGAAATTTCTACGCCCGTTTCGGTCTCGGGTTAGCTGTTGGTTATCGGGGAAGAATTCTAAACAAGAATTACCCGACCTATGACAAATCGTTTTATTTCCCGGACTACGGCGCCTTCAACGGCGCTTATCTTGAATCCCGACGGAAAAAAGATGCCGTCAAACTGCTCCTTCATTATGACCGGGACGATACCACCCGTGTTCGGATCGCCGCCGCAAGTATGATGAGGCAATATAGAAAGGTCAAAGTAGAAGGCATTGCTCTTGAAACCGAAACGGACAATATCCATACGCATGAGAAATATAATTTCCATCAATTCGGGACTTATGTGCAATATCGTTCCGACCCCGTCATATCGGCGATAGAATTGGCGTTTCAGCAAAAAACGCGGCGGTTAATAGGTGCGATTGTTGTGGAATCCGAATATCGCTCGCAATCTTTGACCCTGCAGGCCTCGCTATGGAAATATGATGATGATTATATCAATTTAACCGGTGGCGCCCGCTCGGGAAGATATTATCGCACGGTCAGTATCGACACAATCGATTTCGATTTCCGAGATCGCCGCTCCGATCAGGCCGGGGTCCTTTTTAAGGGCCTGGCCCTGATGTCCGAAAATACCGCCTATCATTACACGCTATCAACTTTCGGGCCAAATCGCTACCAGCGGTTTCTGATCTTTCAGAATGGCTTTGATTTTCATTTGGCCAATCATTCGGTTCTTCGCTTGGATTACCGGTACCGGGAACAAAATGAAACCGAAAGTGAACCGGATGATCATCAATTCCGCGCCGAAATAAAAGGGCAGGCCGGCAAGATTGCTCTGCGGAGTTATATCGGATATATTTTTGACAAATATCAGAATAAATTTCTTGCCTGTTTCGGACGCGCCCGAACGCACTTAATTTCTTTCGGGAATTTGGACCTGTGGCTCAATTTTTCCAGAATCAACCTGCGCACGGGCGAGCTGGATTATTTTTATGGTTACCTCCAAGAATCGGTTACAGCGTTGAAAAACCTTGAGGTTACCGCCAAATATTCATATCGTTATGGCCGTGCCTACGCTGAAGCCGATAAATCGGGTTTTTATCTTGAGGGTAGAATGATATGGTAAAACTCACTGCAAAATATGTTTTGCTCATATCGGCGGCCCTCTGTTTCTTCCGCCCGGTATGGGGAGATATCGAAATAAATGAAGTCATGTCCAACGAACCCGATAATCTGACCTCGCTGGAATGGGTGGAGCTGTACAATAATTCCGACAGCGCCAAATATCTATCTTTTTATACCGTGGAAGTTGCCGGAGCGGTATTCAATTTTCCTGGAGCGACTCTGGCCGCTCATGACTATTTGATCGTCTGTCGCCGTCTACTTACGTCCGGCGGAACGGCCGGTTTTGAATCTGTCTGGGGGGACAACAACGGGATCTGGGGAGATGATGCATCTGAGCAATACCCGGCTTACCAGTTTACTGGAATGTCGCTTAGAAATGATTCCGGTACGGTTTTTCTTAAATACGGCGGAGCGGTTAAGTCGACTTTCAAATGGATTACGGACGGCGCCGATGGTGTCTCCTGGGAGAGATTCACGCCTGGTTCGATTGCCATCAGTAATTGCCTTGACCCCAAAGGCGGAACTCCGGGGAAAATCAATTCCATTACCCCGGGCAATTTCGATCTGGCCCTTCTCTCCATTTCTGCGGAACCCCAACCTTCAGGCAATACTCTTCTATTTTTCGCCGTCGCCAATGTCGGTCTGACCTATCAAGCCAATAAACAGCTGAACCTATATTATGATCTGGATCGCGACGGCAGTGTCACCAATGCCGATTTAATTGAAATCATCGACCTTCCGGAAATGAATGTCAGCGATACCTTTAATCTGATAACGGTGCTGGAACTTGCCGGAAGTTATCCCACTATACTGGGGCGGCTCCCTGATGATGATCGGCTTGCGAATAATGTTAGAAGTATGACGGTTCCGGGCAGGGACTTTCCTCCGGTTATTATCTCGGAATTTCTGGCCGATCCCCAAACCCCGCTTGCGACCGAATGGGTGGAATTGAAAAACATCAGCGACAGTATGATTGATTTAGAGGATTGGTTGCTGGGTGATACCTCTTCTCTTCATCCAATTTCATCCGGACATTATATTCTTGATACCGGTTGGTACGTTGTTTTAGTGAAAGACAGCGCCGCCTTTCGTTCTTTTTATGTCGACTTATCGATTCCAATTCTTCAATTATCCTCATGGTCGATTCTGAATAATGATCACGACTTAATTCGCCTGTTGGATAATTACGGTTACATGGCCGATAGTTATGCTTACGCTTCAGCCTTTGGTGATAATTATACCTGGGCCAGGGGCGAAAACGACGATAAGAACGGCCGCTGGGGCCGGTCGAAAGAAATCGGCGGAACGCCGGGAGCGGCCAATGATGTTTTTTACCCGGCGTCATCAAACGCCATAACTGTTACAGCGAAACCGAACCCCTTCTCCTTATCCAGAGACGGTGAAACCATTATCTCATACACTCTCCCGCCGGGTGAGAGTTTTAGCATGAAAGTCTATGATACCGATGGGCGTATTGTAAAAAATATTGTTGATGACATGGCCCCCCTGGAAGGTTCGATTGTTTGGAATGGACGGACTGACGGCGGCCGCCATGTAAAGCCGGGAATATATATTCTCTATTTGGAAGTATTCGGCCGGGATCAATACAAACAGACGATCGTGGTGGCGCCGTGAAGAAATTTGCAATTATATTTATTTTTCTGGGCTTCTCCAACGCCGGTGCGTTTGATTTTGGAGCCGGAAGAAATTTGGGAATGGGCCGGATGCCGCTTTTTTCCGATCCGGCCGCAAGCGACGCACTTGTTTGTCCGGGCGTGGATATAAAGCATCAGAGAGTTCTCATTGAATCCGGATTTCAGCGTCGATTTGAATTAAAGGACCTGGATAAAGTCTATGCGGCCGCCGGTTACCGCTATTGCTTTGTATATGGAGCCTTCGGCTTTTCCCAGTTCGGCCGAAATGATTATTACACCGAACGGCAATGGAACGGGATTTTGGGTTTCAGGTACAGGTGGCTCGCGATTGCGTCAATTTGGGGCGGAAAAAATATCGAATTCGGAAATAATTATGGGAAGTACAGTATTAGTTCCATTGGCTTTGGTGGCGGCGTGAATATCAAAAAAGTGCATTTTGGTTTTACGGCCGATAATCTTAATAAGCCCCGTCTTACATCCGCTGCTACCGCCGAACAACCGAATCTCGGATTCTTCACTGAAATAGAAGGCACCAAAGATTTTTCCATGACCGGACGAGCCATTTTCAAAAAGTACGAAAAACCGTCATTGGCCATCGGCCAATTTATCCGTTTGATCGGAGCCAATTCCGTTTTCTGGGGAATCGGGGGCAATCCCCTGACCTATGGCGGCGGTGTGGGACTGCATTATTCATTATTTCTTATAAATTATGCCGTTTCCTTTCATCCGGTTCTTGGATTTTCGCATAATATCGCGATTGGTTTGGCCGCCCAAAAATAGATTTATCTTATGGAATTTATCGACCCCAAAAACCGCCTGCAGAATTTCGAAAGGAATATCCTCGCCCCCTATGCGGCGTTCTCCTCGGCGAGCCGCGGGCGGGAATATCCTCTGATTGAACACCCCTTTCGTACGGTGTATCAGCGCGACCGCGACCGGGTGATACATTCGGCCGCCTTCCGCCGCATGGAGTACAAGACCCAGGTTTTTGTCAATCATGAAGGAGATCATTATCGCACCCGCCTGACTCATTCTATTGAAGTGGCGCAGATAAGCCGAACCGTGGCCCGGGCGCTGGGATTGAATGAGGATCTGGCCGAAGCCATCGCGCTGGTGCATGATCTGGGCCACACTCCGTTCGGTCATTCCGGCGAGGACGTGCTGAACCGTCTGATGGCCGATTTCGGGGGATTCAATCATAACCGCCAATCGCTACGGGTCGTTGATTTCCTGGAACGCCGCTACCCCGATTATCCGGGACTTAATTTGACCTATGAAGTCCGCGAAGGAATAGTTAAGCATGAAACCTCGGGCCCTCAAATCGCACCGGAAATGTTTCCGCCGGAAGAACGGCCGACTCTTGAGGCGATGCTGGTCGATCTGGCCGATGCAGTCGCCTACAACAGCCATGATGTCGATGACGGCCTGTCATCGGGAATTCTCCGATGGGATGAATTGGATAGTGCCCCGATATGGCAACGAGCCGGGCGGGAATGCGATCGCCGCTATCCTGATCTGACTCCAAAACTGCGGCGCCACGCCATGGTTCGGTTGCTGGTCGATTGGCAGGTTACGGATCTTGTTAATCGAACTTTTGTAAATCTCGTTGCCCATAAAATAGGCTCTCTGGCCGATGTTCGTCGCTCGCGGGTTCGGCTGATTTCCTTCTCCGATGAGATGCTTGCCGATATTGTAACGCTTAAAAATTTCCTTAATGAAAAAATGTATCGACATTCTCGAATGCAGGCGATGTCGGAGGAAGCGCGCCTCATTATCGAAACCTTGTTTGACAAATACCGTCGCGATCCAATGAAACTTCACGGCAAATTCAAACTTCGCCTGAAAGAAGAACCGGTTGAAATAATAATCTCCGATTTTATCGCCGGGATGACCGATCGCTACGCCGCCCGGATGTTTGAAGAATTGAAGTGATATAATAAAGGGGGTGGGGCCGGAAGAAGGTAGAGGGGGCTAGGAAACTACCAAATAACCGACCCGGCACTCCCTTGTGCTCAAAGTTCGCTTCCCTGCGAAGGTGTCAATCTCGGTCAGTCAAAGTGAAGCGGACATGCCAAGATGTGTATCTCTATTCATATTTAACAATCAGAACCGGGCCTTTGTTTCGCTATCTATTTGAAAGATAAGAAAATAAAGAAAACATCTTTATTGTCTTGTCTGGCATAATCTTTGCCCGATATCCCGGTATGGAATTATACTTCGGTTCATATCAGCGCCGGTCATCGCTGCGGAATAGTAATGGAATGCTGGTTTGCTTTGCCATTCCCGAAGCCGGTATTTCTTTTAAAGCTCCCTTCTCGGGCGAGGAATTGCACACCGAATATGCTTCGCTCCTAACCCTCCTGGAATTCGTGGAACTCAATTTTAAGATGTTCCGCGGACAGCCGTTAAAGATTTTCGGCGCCAATCTTGAGCTGGTGAATCAGGTCAATATGAAGGCAGTCTGTGCCTACGAATTCACGGAACTCCTGAAAAAAACCCTCGACTATAAGGACAAGTATAACTTCAGCCTCGGCTGGGTTCCCCCGAATCATAATCCCGCCACCAGTTCCCTTTTTGATTGACAGACCACTCAATCCCCTCTTTATTTGGAGATGTGACACCGGCTGAACTCAATCAGGAATGGGAAGCGGGCAAATTCCGCCCGGTCTATTATTTTTACGGGCCGGAGGATTACCGCATAAAGGAGGCGGAGAAATCCCTGGTTAAAAAATTTCTCCCCAAATCCCAAGCCGGAATCAATCATTCCATTCTCTCCGGAGCTCGCCAAAGTCTATCTGAAATATTGAGTGAACTCGCCGTTTTCCCGATGCTGGGTGAGCGGCAGGTCTTTACCATAACCGACATACAATCATTGACCCCGGATGAAATTGAAAAGGTTTTTGCTCTTCTGCATCCTCCCGATCCCAACCGTATCGTTGTCCTGATAAGCCCCTCGGATAAAACGCCCAAAAAGAATACCAAAACCTTTAAACTGCTTTCGGGCAAAACCGGGGCAGTAGAGTTTAACCGTCTATCGGATGCCTTATCAATCAAAAGGATAAAGGGAATGCTGGGCGAGAATCAGATTACCATTGATGAAGAGGCAGAAAATATTCTGGCGGTGCTCGGCGACGGCAATATGGGCGGATTGATCGAAGAGATTAACAAGTTAATAAATTATATCGGGCCGGGCGGCAAAGTCACGCGGGAGGATATCGCGCGTATCTGCTCGGATTACCAGGTCTTTGATATTTATGAATTGGCCAACGCTGCCGCCCGCGGAGAACGGGATAGAGCACTTCAAATAATAAATTTCTATCTCAAAGAAGGCGAACGGGCGTCCGGTATACTTTTCTGGTTGGGCGATCATTTCGCCGATTTATACCTGATTAAAAATAGAAAAGCGGTGGCGGGATGGAAACAGACCAGGACCTATTATTTAGATGCTCTGCGCGCCCAGGCCGGTTTTTTCGAAAACGAGGCCCTGGAAAAAATAATCGAATTATTATCGGATGCCGACAATGATCTGCGCCACAATATCCGTCCGGAAAGCATGATTCTGGAACGGCTGATTATTAATATCTGCAACCTGGCGGCAAAAAAATAGAACTATGGATAAAAAAACCCGGGAAGAAAAAGAGCCCTCGTTTGTAACCGGTATGAATGAAATGCCGGATGACCGCGCGGAAATTAAAGCGGCCCGGGAAGGCGATAAGGAAGCCTATGGACGACTTGTGCTTAAATATCAGAAGCGCTTATTCCGCTTCGTTTCGATGCTGGCCGGGAGGTTTGATGTGACCGAAGACATTGTTCAGGAATCATTTGTTAAGGCATATATGGCCCTCGACGATTTTGAAATGGAACGCCCCTTTTATCCGTGGCTGGCAACTATCGCCCGGAATCTCGCCTTAAATGTAATAAAGCGGGAAGAGCGGGAAAAGCCGATTGAAGATCCCGAAGCCGTCGATTTTGTTCTGAATACTCCCGATTCGAAACTTAATCCTCTGGATAATATGATTGAGAAGGAAAATGAAAAGCGCTTCCTGCAAGCCGTTATCTCCCTTCCAATCCAGTTTCGTTCCGTTTTTGTCATGAGGACATTTGATGAGATGGGCTATGAAGAAATCGCCGAATATCTGAATATATCGGTGGGCACGGTCGATTC
>CALMKK010000071.1 GCA_937867135.1 uncultured candidate division Zixibacteria bacterium | reverse complement strand
CCGATAAATTTAACCCACAACAACTGTATCATAATTCCATTCTGTGAAAATGGCCATATTCTTTTAAATATCAAGGAATTACACCGAATAATCACGACCATAATTATGTGCTATAACCTATTGATTTCGAATAATTTGGAAGGAATTGCTGTATGTTGGTAGGGCGGGCTGTGTGGAATAAGAAAACCAAAACGTGCGAGGCCTGGGCACTCGATATGACTTATCTGGCCAAGAGAGTCAACTTCGAATTAGACAAGTATACCTATGTCTCATGGAAGAGCAATTGGGGCAGACATGCCATAATAGAAATTGCTGATATCTGTCCGGCAAGGATCACGCTCAAATATACCATCCAGAAATCGAATGGTCAGAGTACACCCTATTCGTACAATGTCATCTTAGATACGACTCCTTGCAACTATGGAGGCAAACGGTGGTGGTTCAGGTGCCTTTATTGCCACAGAAGGGTCAGGGTAATTTATTTGCCGGATGATTCTCCGGTTTTCGCCTGCCGGACCTGTCACCATCTCACCTATGAGAGCCAACAGGTCGGAAAACCCCGATGGGTAGCATTGGCTGATTCCGTGTTCAAATTGCCCAAGCTGGAAGAGCAATGGTATCGGGCAAGGTCTGAAAAGCGACGGCAGAAGCTGGAGCGGATGATGAACCGTCTGCGTCCCGGGATTCAGGCGATCATCGATTGGGGTGAGAGAACGCGGCGCCGGAGGAATCGCAAGCGCTAATGGATAGGCTCCTGAAACCAGATGAGATTGCTGAGCTTTTGGGCGTTAAACCGTCCACTATCTACCAGTGGACGCATCAGGGGTATATTCCGCACATAAAGATTAGAAATTTGGTCAGGTTTCGGGAGAAGGAGATTGAGAAATGGCTGATGAAATTAACCCAGAGGGGGCGAAATTCCAGAAAGGTGGACGTTCGAGAATTAATCGAACCGCCCACAATATTTCCGCGATTGCAAGACACTAAACTGGGGTAATTACCCTATTTTGTGTTGCTATTTTTTGCCATATTGATATATTTGGAAAATCTATAAAGCGCACCCGCATTCGCAGTTTTAAACTTGAAGACAAGTGCGAGCTATGTCGTTTGGCGCGATGTAAGGTGATAGATTTCTTAGATATCATAATTTATTAGCTTCATAATTGGGGAGGTTGCTAATGAGGCATATCTCTAATTTCATTTCAATCCTGACAGCACAGTTAGTATTGCTTTTGTCAATTTTGGCTTTACCCGCCGGCACTGCGTTCAGCATGAAGGATTCCGATAAGGCCAAGAATATCAACATGGTCCCGGTCAATCAGGCTCCGCTGATTAAACAGGCTGGAGCGGAAGAATATGCCGCTCCAAATAAAGGCGTCATCCAAAGCCTCGGCTTTGACCAGAGCGCCTCATTATCTCCGGGGAAAAAGGTAGGTTCAACCACATATGATTGTCAACACAATGGCCGCATGAATCGTCAGGTCGAGTGGCGTGGAAATCAGTGGGTCCATTTTGTTTGGATGAAACAGATTTCTTACGTTCTCGGTGAAAACCAACGTACTGCCTACGAAGCTTGGGATCCGACGATAGGCTGGTATTCTCAAGAAGGTCAATCGGACAGCGGCGGTTGCGATATTCATGCCATTGCAAATAATATTTCCGGCTATGTCGGTATTGATGTTACACCGGATGGCAAAGCTGTATTAACCAATCAACATTCTGAAACCGGCTCCGCGGATGATTATGCCCCAACGGTTTGGTATGACTACGGTGTCGGAGCCTGCTTCTTTAGCCCTTATCGATATAAAGTCCCTGATTCAACGCAGATCTATTTTCCCTCAAATGGAGGTGTCAGCCATTTTGCCTGGCCCAACATTGAATATCAGGTCAATGGAACCGACACCGTAACCCATATGTTGGCCCAACAAGGCAATACTGTTTCTGGCATCTCTTCTATTTTGGGGTATTTCAGAAGAGTCGGAAGTGCCGCCAGCGGGGTCTGGGATTATCCCCCGGTGACGGTTGACAGCATTAATGATATCGCCTACGTGGTGACTGCCTCTCGTGTCAGCCGCAAGGTGGCGATTGTTTGGTTGGCTCCGTATCCCTACGGCGCACCGGGC
>CALMKK010000070.1 GCA_937867135.1 uncultured candidate division Zixibacteria bacterium | reverse complement strand
GATAGACCGGTGTAATGCGGGTGGCGAAATCGGCATTCGACTCGGCGGAATATTGGGCATTCAGAATGAAATCGAGTTTCTTTTCCAGCTTGGCGGCGAAATCCTGGACCTTCTTCGGGATAGGTTTCGAGGACATTCCGCTTGACGCCGAATCGCTTTTGTGGCTGATATTTTTCAGCACCGTCTTAACCGGTTCTATCAGCTTTTTTGGTTCTTTCGGTTCGATGGCTTTTTCATCGACACAGGCCGTAACTTCAATGCGATTACCGGTCAAAGCAATTTCGGCCGGGATGCAGGGGCGGGTTTTTAGAATGATGGCACTGCCGCCCATTTCCTGCCGAATAACCTTCAAGGCACCGGCTACCGTATCGGCCGTAAATGACTTAATTATCATCACCCAGTCTCACTGTTCCGGAGGAGATAACCTCCACGTTATTGGAAATTTCGTTGTATGACAGAACGACCAGCCCCGGATAGGCCGCCTCGGACAGGCGTTTCAACGCCAGTCGAATATTTGGAGAACAGAGGCAAATCGGTGCGTGCCCGGTGACCGACATATTTTCAACCTGCTTCCCGATTCCCTTCAGCAGACGTTCCGAATCGGACGGGGCAATCACCAGCATCAATCCCTGTTTGGTGTTCTGGACCGCATCAGACAGCATCTGCTCGATCGCCGGATCGATGGTGAAGACATGAATGCGGTTCTCTTTATCTTTATGCATATTTGTTATTTGCCGTTTAAGAGACATGCGGACATATTCGGCCAAGACGTCGGTTTCCTTGGTGGCCGGATAATAATCGGTGATGGTTTCCATAATGGTCGGCAGGTCACGGATCGAAAGCCGCTCCGAAAGAAGCGACTGCAGGACTTTTTGCACCGTCGAAAGCGGCACGATAGTCGGAATGACATCATTTACGAGCGAGGGATAATCTTCTTTTAGGGTTTCGACCAGATGCGAGACATCCTGGCGGCTCAGAAGTTCCGAAGCATAGGTTTTAATCACTTCGGTCAAATGGGTCGCCAGGACGGCCGATGGCGCGACGGCGGTATATCCGCGGCTTTCGGCCATTTCTTTCAGATTGGGAATAATCCAGGTTGCCGTCAGGCCAAAGGCCGGCTCATGCGTTTGAAATCCTTCCATCTCATCTCCGGCATACCCCGGATTGATGGCCAGGATGTGGTCGAGCATTAACTCATATGAAGCGACTGCGATTCCCTTGATTTTGATTCGGTACTGATTCGGTTTCAATTGAACATTGTCGCGAATCCGGACCGGAGGAACGATGATACCCATCTCTTGAGCCATCTGGCGGCGGATAATGGTTACCCGGTCGAGAAGATCGCCGCCCTGATTGGTGTCAACCAAAGGAATCAGGCCATAGCCGATTTCCACTTCCAGAGAATCGACTTTCAGGAGGTCTTCAGTTCTTTCCGGAGGGGGGGCGGCTTCTTTGGAGGCTTTGTGCCGTTCATCTTCGAGTTGTTTTTTCTTGGCGCCTTCTTTGGTCAAATAGCCGATCGTTCCTACTACCGCGCCGAGTAATAAGAACGGTACGGTCGGCATACCGGGAACGATTCCGAAAACGACCAGCATGGCGGCGGCAATCATAACCGCGCGCGGTTGTTTGGATAATTGTTTGGCCAGATCGGCGCCCATATTCGACGTTGAGGCCGCCCTGGTGACAATAATACCGGCGGCGGTCGATACGATCAGGGCCGGAATTTGCGTCACCAGGCCGTCGCCGACAGATAACAGAGTATAAGTTCGCAGGGCTTCCGATACTGATTTCCCCTGCATCAAGATTCCGATGATAAAGCCGCCGACGACATTTATCATGGTGATAAGAATGCCGGCGACCGCGTCGCCCCTGACAAATTTGGAGGCGCCGTCCATGGCCCCGTAAAAATCGGCTTCGCGGGCAATTTCCTCACGGCGGCGGCGCGCCTCTTGGTCATCGATAATTCCGGCATTCAAATCGGCATCGATAGCCATCTGTTTGCCGGGCATGGCGTCCAGAGTGAACCGGGCGGCCACTTCCGAAATTCGTCCGGCACCCTTGGTGATAACGACAAACTGTATGATGACGAGAATAATGAAAATGATAAAGCCGACCACATAATTGCCGCGTACCACAAAATTCCCGAAGGAGTTGATGACTTCGCCGGCATATCCGGAACTCAGGATAAGGCGCGTGGAGGCGACGTTGAGTGAAAGACGCATCAGAGTAACAATTAGCAGCATGCCGGGGAACACGGAAAGTTCCAGCGGGCGGGTGATGTATAGAGTCGTCAGCAGTATTACCAGTGAGAACGTAATATTGAAAGCCAAAGCGAAATCAAGAAAGCCAGCCGGCACCGGAATAATCAGGACCCCGATTATGGCCACGACAAAAACCGCCAGCACGATATCGGAACGTTTCGTCAGATTGGTCAGGAAGGAATCATTACCAAGAGCCATTCTTTACACTCCCACACCTTTAAGGCGATATACATAGGCCAGCACTTCGGCCACGGCGCGAAACAACTTGGCCGGGACATAGGAGCCGATTTCGCACATACTGAACAAAGCCCGGGCCAGCGGTTGATTTTCCACCACCGGAACGCCGGCATCCCGCGCAATTTGCTTGATTTTTTCCGCGATCAGTCTTTCACCTTTGGCCACCACCATGGGGGCTTCCATTTCATCGGGTCTATATTTCAGGGCCACCGCCAGGTGAGTCGGGTTGGTCACGACAACATCGGCCTTGGGAATTTCCTGCATCATCCGCTTGCGCGATATTTCGCGCTGAATCTGCCGCACCCGAGCCTTTATCTGCGGCGAGCCTTCGGTATCTTTGTATTCGTCCTGAATTTCCTGACGACTCATTTTGATCGACTTCTCGAAATCATATTTTTGGTAGGCATAATCGAGCAGGGCAATCACGAGCATGACGATTCCGATTTGAAGAGACGTTTTGAGGGCCATCTTGCCCATCGCCCCGGCGAAAACCGCGACGGAATTGTCCGAAAGCAGAAAAAAGGAATCCAATTGCGAAGTGATGGCCTTATATCCGACAAAACCGATAACAAGCAATTTCAGGGTGTCCCTTATTAATTCCATCAGAGAGCGGGCGGAAAACATCTTTTTGATGCCGTTGGCGATATTCAGCTTGTCCAATTTCGGCTCGAGCGGTTTGCCGGTGAACATAAAGCCAACTTGCATCACATTGATGCCGTATGCCACGAGCGACAGGATCAGGAGAATCGGTCCCAATAAAAAGAAAAAGGTCAGGACTCGCGATGAAAAGAGACTGACCAAAGTATCAAAACTGGGATTCATTTTAGGGGCTTCGCTGAAAGTAAATACCATGTAATCTTTTAATTGGGAGACCAAAAGCGGCCCCATAAAGTACAGCGTCACGGCTCCCAGACAGAGAATAACGGCGGAGTTGAGTTCCACGGATCGGGCGACTTTTCCCTCTTCACGGGCTTTTTGCCGCCGTCGCGGTGTGGCTTGTTCGGTTCGTTCCTGGAATTGCTCGTCCGCCATAACTATCCTATCAAGTGGTTCCTATTCCGGCCATGAGCCGCGCCACTTCGCCATCGAGGAAAACCACCGATTTTTCAATGATGAACCGGAAGACCGGGAGCGACACCGCAATAATCAGGAATCCGACTCCGATTTTTAGGGGAAGACCGACAATGAAAATATTCATCTGGGGCACAGTCCGTGCCACCACACCCAGCGCCACTTCGGTCAAAAAGAGTGTGATTATTACCGGAGCCGCAATTTTGACAGCCATGACGAAGGCATAAGCGGTGAAGCGGATGATGAAATCCTGCACTGTCCCGGTAAAACTGAAGACTCCAATCGGTATCAGGCGGTAACTATCGGCAAAGGCGGAGATAACGGCATGATGCCCGTCAATTGCAAGAAACAGCAGAGCCGCCACGATATACCAAAATTCGCCTATTATGGAGACTTCGGAACCGGCTTCGGGGTCAAGCACATTGACAATGGCAAGGCCGATCTGATATCCGACAATACTTCCCGCCATCTGGATGGCAATGAAGAGGAGTGAGAAGAAAAAGCCGATTGTAAACCCGGTCAGCATCTCTTTAGCCGCCAGAACCGCCAGAGTCCAAACAGAAGTAATCTCCAACGGCTGAGATTTCGCCGCCAGCGGCAGAAGAATGATCGCCAGAATTATGGCAAAACCGGCTTTTATCATCGCCGGGATATTTTTGTTGCCGAGAATCGGGGCACTGATGAAAAGCCCCCCGGCCCGAAACATGACCAAAAGGAAGGTCTCTAACTTATCGGCGCCGTATGTTACAAATTCGAACAAAACTTTTTACCTACAGTACGGGTTATTCGTCAAGACTTTAATCAAGTCTTATGCCAACCCTAAATGCCATTCAGGGGAATTTGTAACTGATTAGTTTACAAGAGATTGTGGAAAAAGAGAGATGAAATAATGTTCCGGGAAATTGGGCTGGATGGAAAAGTTTGCCCGGCCCCATAGAAATCTTTTCAACTCCTTGTTTTTCATAGAGTAGGAATCATGGCATACATGCGATTGGTGAAATCGACAATGGTATTGATAATCCAGGGGAGAAACAGCAGTAGTGACAGCGCCACCACAATTATCTTGGGAATGAAAGTCAGGGTCATTTCATGAACTTGCGTGATGGCCTGCAGAATGGATATGATTAAACCGATCAATAGTCCGGAGATCAGCATCGGCGCGGAAACCAAAAGCATAGTCAGAACCGCGTCGCGGGCGATGGCCAATATTACTTCGGGTGTCATATCGGAGCATTCCTCAATGGAAAGATTCCACCAGCGATTTGACCAGCAAATACCATCCGTCGACCAGAATAAAAAGCAAAATTTTAAACGGCAGGGCGACAATGGTAGGCGGTAACATCATCATACCCATGGCCATTAGGACCGAGGCCACGATCATATCAATTATCAGAAACGGCACGAATATCAAAAAGGCAATCTGGAATCCGGTGCGCAATTCCGATAATACAAATCCCGGGATTAGAATATGCAGGGGGATATCATCCGGAGCATTAGGCTTGGGTTGATGGGCCAAATTGACAAACAGAGCAAGATCCTTCTCGCGGGTCTGCGCCAGCATAAATTTGCGAAACGGCTCCATCCCCTTCTGAAAAGCCTCTTCTTTGTTAATTTTCTCGTCCAGATATGGTTTCAATCCGTCGTTATAGGCCTTATTGGCCATCGGGCTCATAATGAAAAAGGTCAGGATCAATGCCAACGAAATCAGCAATTGATTGGGCGGCAACTGCTGTGTGCCGATGGCCTGACGCAGAAAACCCAGCACGACAATAATCCTGATAAACGAGGTGATCATCAGAATGATAGAAGGGGCCAATGTCAGAACCGTCAAAAGCAAAACAATCTGCAAAGTGCTTGACAGCTCGCCCGGTTTGGTCGACTGGCCGACTTCGACTGATATTTTGGGGACACCCTGCCCCTGAACCGGGGCGGTTAAAAGCGATGCCAGAATAACGGCAAATATAATTAAAGCAACTTTTCTTTTCATATCCTATGAAAAAAGCAAATCCTATTTTCGACGGCATCCTGCCGTCATATGACTTATTAGACGGTTTGAGGCCGGTCTATTTCACCGGTTAATTCCGAAGATTTAATTTTCCTCGCATTAAAGGACCTGAATTTATCCCTGGCCTCGCTCAACATATTTTTGAAGCCGACCGGGCGGTTCTCTGTCGTCAGATCACGCATCATTTGAGCGGTTTCATCCTTATCAAGTTCGGTCAGAGGGGTAATCGTTCCTTCAGTCACACCGACCAGAACCGAACGATCGGCCACCCGTATCAATGCCACCGATTTCTTCTGCGCGATATAGGTTGTTTCCAACACTTCCAGAAAGCGATGTTCCCGATTCGACGATAATTTCGAGCCCATCATTTTTTTCAATAGGTACAGAAAGCCGTAGATGCTGCCTATCACCAGAGTCAAGGCGCCCAAAAGCTTCAAAAGCGGCCAAAGCATAGATTCCTTCTCGACCGCGTCGGCGCCATCGCTGACGGCCGTTTGCGCAATATTGACAGTATCCGCCGCGTAGACCGATGAATCCGCAGTAGGAAGAGCGGTCTTTATACCGGACACCCGGGTTATCACCAGCAGTATGACTAGTACCGCCACAAGCAGAAGGCCGAGAATAATCGTTTTTTTCTTCGGGTTCATTGCAAGTTCTTGATTCTTTCTTCGGGTGACATCAATTGCGTGATGCGTAATCCGAAACTTTCTTCAACTACGACCACTTCGCCGCGAGCGACGCACTTTTGATTCACCAGAAGATCGACCGCCTCACCGACCAATTTGTCCAATTCCACGACCGAACCGGGCCCAAGCGCCAGGATATCGGCGATTTTCATCTTGGTTCGTCCCAGTTCAATCGAAACCGGCAGATCGACATCCATTAATAAATCAATATTTTTCGGCTCCCGCTTTTCGTTGCCCATAGACAATTGCTGGAAATCGGCCTTATTGACCGTCGGCCCTTCCTCATCAGTCGCTTCAGGTGCTTCGTCGCCGGATTGATCCATCCCGGCCATATCCCTAAGCACATTATCAATCGCATCCTGACTGATCATCGAGGCATCTTCAGCGCGATCGGGCGGCGATGGTGCCGCCGAATCGGCCGGAGCGGCATCAGCTTTGATACCGGCTTCGGCTTTCGCGGCGTCGTTTGGCGACATTTGCTGCAGATCGTTCTCATCTCCCATCGGTATCACTCCTTTTCTATGTATGGGAACAGATCGGTAATCTGGCAGGCCCGCCGTTTACCGAACAATCCCGGCCGGCAGAGGTATTTTTTCCGCTGAGCCACCAGCAGATCCACCGGATTATTAATCTTCTGATCGGTGGCAATGACGTCACCGACATGAAGATTCAAAAAGTCTTTCATCTTTAATTTGGTCTGGGCCAGAATCACGGCCAATTCGACCGGCGTATTCTTCAGATTTTCTTCATTCAATTCCCGGCTGCTTCCAACCGCCCTCTTTTTGGTGGCATCGATCCAGTTTTGCGCCGATAGTTTCGACAGGACTCCTTCGAGCGAAACGTATGGATAACAAATTGTCAGAAGACCGGTCGTACTGAAAAGTTTCAACTGCAGGGAGACAACTATGACGGTCTCATTGGCCGGCACCACCTGGATAAACTGAGGATTGGTTTCAAAGGAATTTTGTTCGATTTTGATCGGCACGATGTTCTGCCAGGAATCCTCCAAATCGCGATATATGCGCTGTGCGATTTTGGACATCACTGATTTTTCGATGCCGGTCAATTCCCGTTCAATCTCCAGGATTTTTTCTCCGCCGCCGAACATCCGATCAATAAACGAGAATGTCAGGGACGGATTGAAATCCATGATGCAGAGCCCTTCCAGGGGCGGGGCCCCGAAAGTATAGGTGCATGAGGGCGAAACCAGCGACATGATATATTCCGAATAGTTGATCTGATCGACTGAAATCAAATCGACATCGACCATCGTCCGCAGCATCGCCGAAAGAGTCGAACCGACATGGCCGGAGAAATTATCGTGCATATTCTCAAGGGTCCGAACCTGGTCCTTGGAGACACGGTTGGGATGCTTGAAGTCATATGTCACGACCGACCGGGTTTGCTCCGATTTGGCCTGGGCCGGATCCTGCACCGGTTCACTGGCCGAAACCGTACTCAATAGAGCGTCAATCTCTTCCTGCGATAATATCTTAGCCACGGTTCTTTCGTCCGCCTTTTGCTACTGAATAATGAAATCCGTGAAATAAACCGCCGCCAGATCATCCAGTTCAAGCAATTGCTCGACTCTCTTTTTAATCTGGAAGCGGGTGATTTCTTTCTGTCTGGGATCCGACAGCTGGTCGATAGTTTTAGAACCCAGAATGGTTATGAGGGCGTCCCTGATTAACGGCTGTTTATCCTCAAATTTCTTCATGGTTTCATGCGAACCGACCTCGAAGGCCATGGAGACCGAAAGGTAACGGGTCCCGCCGGTGCCGGAGGGATTGACAATAATATTATCGACTTTAAAAACGGTCGGGGAGCCTTCTTTCTCCGATTTGGCTTCTTTCTTCGGTTTTTCCTTGTTCTCGGCGACGGGCGTACTCCCGGCGGAGCCGAAGAATGATTTGCCGGCGAAAAACCCGGCTGCTACCACGACCAGGCCGATTACGGCATAAAGCACCATCGGCGGCAGGCCTTTTTTCTTGGGGGCCGCTTCCATCTCGGGAGCGGGGGCCTTATCAGGGGCCTTGGCATCGTTTTTATCGGCCATCGTGCTATTCCTTCCCGCTATGCTTGCTTTCGATCCGATATGGGATCAATTCCGGCGGCCAGCCTTCGAAATGCGGCCACTTTGCGGATAACCTCATCCGGGCTCTCTTTAACCATAATCTTTTTACCGTCGGTAAAACTGATGATGGTATCCGGAATTGCTTCCACGAATTCTATCAGATCGTCATTAATGACAATTTCGCTGTTATTTAATTTGGTCAACTTTATCATTTAAAAGTCACCTGCTATCTCTTTAGATTCACCAATTCATCCAACATATTATCGGATGTAGTAATAATTCGGGCATTGGCCTGAAAACCGCGCTGGGCCGTAATCATGTTGGTAAATTCCTGGGCGATATCGACCGATGAGGCCTCGAGGGCCCCGGACGATAGCGTTCCTGAAATTGTTTCCCCGGCGATACCTTCAATCGGCTGCCCGGAGTTGGCCGATACCTGATAGAGCGACCGTCCGGCCTTTAACAAACCGCCATGATTATTGAAGTCCGCCAGTATAATCTGCGCCAAAATGCGGCTGACACCGTTGGTGAAGATTCCTGAAATATTGCCATTGGGATCGATCGATATTTTATCGAGAATGCCCAGGCCATATCCATTCTGATTCATGATAGAGGCGGTGTGGGCCGAAGCAAAACCGGTTAAACCGTCGTACCGTCCGGCGGTACCGGCATTAATATTCAAATTGACGGTGGCGGCGCCGTTATTCGGATCAAAAGAAAGCCCCGTAGAGCCGCCATCATAAGCGAATGAAAGAAGCGAGCCGTCCTGGTTGAACCGGACCATGCCGCTGCCGCCGCCCAGTACTATTTCATTGCCGGTAAATTCGGCCGACCAGGTCCATTCATTGGGATTGACCGATTTCGTGAATTGAATGGTCATGGTATGTTTGCCGCCTTGTGAATCGAAGACGGTTATTGACGTGGAATGAGTAGTATCGGCCGTATTAATTATGGCAGTTCCGGCATCCAATCCGTTCAAACTGCTTATTTCCACGCCTCCGCTGCCCAATCCGGTGATCCCCGTAGCCAATCCGGTATTATCATCGATCTGAATATCCAATATTTCAGGATCCATGGCAACGCCGCCGGTGGGGGTAAACACATCATTGCACACGAAAGTATGATTTGTACCATTATTGGCCGCCAGGGTACCGCCATCAGCCACTCCAAAAACCACGCCGACAATATTACCGGCGGTAGCCGCGCCATTGGCATTGAGTGTGACGGATGAAGCGGATGATGTGATATTATAATCGGTTCCGGAACCGGCTTTTTCACGGGTCAATTGAATTTGGCCGCCGACCAGTTCCGCCCGAATGCCGTCGATCTGATTGATCGCCGTAATTAAATCATTTATACTCGAATTTAGAGTCAAGCCGGATACGGTATCGACTTGGGCTCCGTTATCACGGGATAAGGTGAAGCCGGTGACATCGGTCACGCCCAGCGCCCCCAAGGTCATATTACCCGAAAGGGCCGCGACCGGCGTTCCCGCGCCATCGTTTCCTACGGACGTTCCGATATATGTCGAACTCGTGGCCTGGGCCCCCGTAATCGTTAGAGTGTGGACGCCGCCGGCCCCGTTGACGGCCGTCCCCGAGACGGTATTTATATTGGTCGTGCCGGCTGTCTGCAGAGCCGCCGCGGATTCCGTGGCCACAGAATTAAGATTATTGCCAAGATTTACATTCGTCGTGGCGCGAGCCGGATCCTGCTGGCCGAACGGAAGGGTTATATTTCCGACCGTAGCCGTACTTAGGATATTCCCGTCGGCGTCGGCCATTTTTCCCTGAACGAACATACCGGTTGACGGATCAACCAGGTTGGAGTTGGCGTCGAAACCGAAGGCTCCGGCGCGTGTATAGAACCGGCCGGTGCCGTTCGACAGCACAAAGAAACCGGAGCCCTGAATGGCCAGATCGGTTATCTGTCCGGTCGTCTCCAATCCCCCCTGCTGGAAAAGATTATCGATGGTCGCCACACTCATCCCCAGCCCCAATTGAATCGGGTTGGTGCCGCCGTTCAATGACGACGGGCGTCCGGCGCCCTTGTATGATTGTACCAGGGCCTCCTGGAACGTCACCCGTCCCGCCTTAAAGCCGATGGTATTGACATTGGCGATATTGTCGCCGATTACATTCATTTTGGTCTGATGGTTTCGCAGTCCCGAAACCCCGGCGAAAAGTGATGCCATCATAGATGTACATCCTCCTTACATAAAAGCAAGGCCCCCCCGTCTTTAAACGGGGTCCAGCCCTCTTCCTGGTTTATTGTTACTATTTTGTTTTTCATAGAATTATGGCCGAATCGATGGATGTGAAAACGCCCTCGCGCAGGTTTTCTTTTCCGAACGCAGTGATAACGGTGCGATTGGGCACGGAGACGACATAAGCGGCGCTTTCATCCAATATTAATGTCTCTTTGGAACCTTTGACCGCCGCCTTATCAATTGCCTCAGATAATTGGTTCAGTTTGCCGTCCGATAATTCAATCCCGCGGGAGAAAAGCCGGTCGCGGGCATGCTTGGAGAAATTCACTTCGCAGGCTTTGGCCAGTTCCTGGGCAAAATTCTCTTTGCGACCCGGTGTGGACACGTTCGGCGCGGCCGCGGTCTTGTCTTTGGCACCCCGCACTATATCCAGCAATTTAACTTCCGAATTGAAATTATTAATCCTCATCGCTCACCTACCTTATGCTTCTCACAATTCCACGATTTCCCGAACATCGCTCAAGGAAATCTCCTCGTCATTAACCTGCAAATAGGCCTGACCATCCCGATAAACTATACCCTTCACTTTGCCTTCTATATATGTCGACGGTGTGAAGCTCTCTCCATTGGCATCGCTGGCGCTCAAAGTAACGGTATAAAATCCTTTGGCGAGACGATTGCCATTTTCATCTTTGCCGTCCCAATCAATCGACGCCTGTCCCGGAGCTACGTCGGACTTGCTCAGCGTCCGCACGACTGTTCCATCGGAGGCCTTAATTGTGATTGTGACATTCTGAGCATATTGATCGGTCGTAAAACTTATTTTCGGCTTATTACTGTCGGACAGATAATACCCGGTGGTTTCGGCTTTGACCTGGCGGCCGATCAATGATGTCGCCATGGTGTTGTTAATGGTCTGATTCTGGAGAAAATCCCACTGCAACGCCGTCGATAATGAACCATTAAGATTCTGTAATTGCTCCAGCGAGGAAAACTGCGCCAATTCGGCGATGAAAGTCTCATCGTCGGTCGGGCTCAATGGATCCTGATGTGACATTTTAGTAATCAGCAGTTTCATGAAGTCGTCTTTATCCAGCGTATTTTGAGCGGCGGCGGTCATGGATTTGCCATTACTATCAACTGCAACCGGTGAAATTATTCCCATCTTTTCCTCCTTACGCCATCCAGTTCACGCCGGCGGCGCCGATATACATCCGTCCGCGTGATACTGGTGCTAAACTTTGAATCGACGAAATACCATGGTCGAGATATTTTCTGGTGCGCCCCGAAGATTTCGGACCGTCGGATGACCGTCCGCTCCCGAAACGCTGGCCGCTCTGGCCGGCATTCAGGGATACTTCGAAATTTTCCAGCCGGATTCCCTGCCGTGATAGCTGGTCATACAAATTGCCGAGGTTCGATTCGACCACGGTACGAACCGCATTATTTTCCACAATCAGACGGCCATTGACGGTATCGTGATGCGTCGACAATATCAGCCGCAACTGCCCCAAATTCTCCGGCTCCATCTTTATAACGATAACCTGACCGTTCTTGACGTTCCCCTTATTCAATTCGGGCGGAATCACAAAACGGACAGTCGGGGCCGATGTATCGACCACATCGGAAGCGGCCTTTTGTTCGCCGCCGGTAATAATGGAGGCGGTTTTATCAATAACCGTATTTGCCGCGGCCGGTTTCACCAGGGCAACCTGCAAATCGACCGGTTCTTTTCCTTTTTCCGATCCCGAGTTGTGGCTATTGTCCTTGCCTGTTTCCTCGGGATTAGTCGTCGTCGCTTGAGTAATGCCTTGTGTTGTTTGAACCGAAGTCGCTTTATCGGCCACAGTTGCAATTTCAGCTCTGCGGCCATCTTGGACCGCGAATTGACCTTTGATCAATTCAACCGCTTCTACTGGCGGCGCCATTTCCGTTTTGGAAAGAATATCCGCAATTTTATAATTATGAGATGACGTCGGTTTCTGATCCGCTTCATTATATAAATATGTCTCGCGGACATTCAGCCCGGCCGCCGTCTCATCCAAACCTTCAATCGGTTTCAAACCGGCAAACTGCCGCACCAGATTGGTCTGCAAGTTTGCCGGTTTGCCAAATATGTCTGAAAGGATAATTTTCGAATTTCCGGCATTATCTGCTTTGCCGAAATCATCTTCCGATTTATTTAATTTATCGCTCTTAATCAATCCTGACAATTCATCGATTAAAGACATTCCCGATCGTGAAAACTCGGCCGGCTTGTCGGCTGTAATTCTGATGGTTATCTTTTCGCCTGAAGTCGAAAGGCCGTTTTGAATTGACATTGACGACGGCACTTGTTCCATAACTGCCGATTTGGATTCGTCCTGAGTATTCAGCAATAGACCGGGATTTATCAACGGCATAAGTACGGTATCGATATTCTTCATCCTCATCGTAAGCAGTGTCGAAATATCGCCGGTATTATTGGAAGGAATGGGATTTGGATTATTAATGGCCGCCGTTTCCGTATTATTAGTATCCTGACCGGGAATTAATGTATTTAGAAGATTCGGCATGGCGGCAATCAAAAAAGCCTGTGATAAATCGTTTTGGCCGGCTTTGCCCGTCATTTCCTGTAATTTCTCACCAAATATATTAAGGAAAGCCTTCTCATTGTTATCAACGCTCTTATTATTGGGAGAACCGGACGGGTCTTGGCCCGGAACAACTCCCATTGTTGAGGCTATATTAATTATTTGGGTGCTGGTTTCCATTTATTGTCCTGCCACGGTTATTAACTGGGTAGAAATGCTGGCGGCCCTTTTGGGCGGCAACAGCGCCAGAAGTTTGGCGGCATTAGCCGGCTTCATCCTTGGAATAATCGCCACCACCAGCGTATCATCGAGATTTTCAAATAATTTGGCGACTTCATCGGGGCGCATGCCGTCATATAACCGCGCCAATGCGGCAATTCGGGATGTTTCCGCCTGATCCAGTCGGTTAAGACCGGCCGTAATTCTTTGGTTGAGAGAATCGAGATCTCTTTTCTTTTTATCAAGGACGGCTCGCTCATCGGCGATTTTATACAAGGTTTTTTCAAGAACGGAGAGTGTATCCGCGATATTTTTTTCCGGATTTGCAGAGGTATCGACCGGCTTATTTTCCGGAAGACCTTCAAGTGCGGCCAATTCTTTCATCGCTTCGGCCGTGTCGAATTCGATGGTTGCAAAAGTATCGGATAGATTGAACGCCGATTCGGCGACTGAAACGGAATCACCGGCCGGTGTTACCCTTGCGACCGGCTTAACCTCCGCCGGTTTCTTATTTAGAACCAGCGGCGTAATGGACATAGCGGCGGCAAATATGACTGCGCTTATAATCGTTGGAACAATAAACCGCTTCAATCCTGAGGGCGGTGCCGTAGGCTGGACCACATCGTCCAGACCGACCACTTCATTTTCATCTTTTTGTTTATCGTTTGCCATTTTCATCAATTGACATAGTTACATTTTTCCAGAGACTGTTTTAGCAAGGCCCGTGCCGCAATTTGCGCCCGAGGCTTTATCAATTGCGGTATAATAGATTAGAAGATTTCGCAGAAACGGAAAACAAGGAATTTCCGGCTTTTATCCAGAAAATTTTTCCAACCGTCCCGGCAAATTCTTCTGAATATTTATAGCGTTGTCATTAGGTTGGCAAAATGGAGAAGGGAAAGAAAGTTTCCGAAAATCCGTGAATGTTGAAGGAAACGGGGGCGATTTTTGGGCGGTTAAATATAGTGTTGCTTACAGATTAGACCAAGTCGCCTATTAGATGGTCGTCAATGACATCCGTGACCTGCAATCTGATTATTTCCTTGCCGCCGCCTTGATTCTCCGGTATGGCAATTTTGAGATAATTATCGGTGATGCCGAAATAGCTATCCCCCTTTTCGGGTCGATGCTCCGAAATTGCCCCAACGGTATGCCCTATTTCGCGCGCCAGCGCCCGGCGATGATTTTCAGCGGATATGCGGTGCAGAATTTCGTTTCGCTTTTTAATTATGCTGGAGTGGATTTTCCCCGGCAGACGCGACGCCGCCGTGCCGGGCCGGTCCGAATACGAGAAAACATGCAGATAATCAATTAATCCCGACGAGGCCGCTTTGACCGACGCCCCAAAATCAGCCTCGGTTTCGCCGGGAAAACCGACTATCAGATCGGCGCCGACCACCAGTCCGTCAATTTTCTCTTTCATCATCCGGATCGTCTCCAGATATTTCTTGATGATATACGGTCTTCGCATTGATTCCAGAATTCGATCCGATCCCGACTGCAAAGGGACATGCAGATGACGGCAAATACGCTCTTTTCCATCATACATAATTTTGCCCAAATCCGATGTAATCTCCTGAGGTTCGATCGAAGAAAGCCTTAAGCGAGCCAGTGCGGTTTTGTTCAGAATATCTTCGACCAGCCCAGTAAGCGACGGCAGACGGCCATGTTTGTATCGTCCGATATGCACCCCGGTAAGAACAACTTCTTTATATCCGCTTAGAATCAGATTGTTGATTTCCGCTATAATCTCATCCGTGGCTCGATTGACTATCCCGCCGCGCACCATCGGCACGATACAATAGGAACAATTTTGATTGCATCCGTCGCCGATTTTAACCCAGGCCCGGTTATGTTGGTAAAATTCCGTTATAAGCGCCGATTCCGGAGCACGAAAGGAATCAACAAATAGGTCCGGGAAATATTGCTGCAAAAGTTGAGGAATTCGTTCTTTTTCATCATTATTGACAACCAAATCGACGCCATTGAGTGCCGCCACTTTATCGGAGTCGACGGTAACATAGCAACCTATTACGACCACTTTGGCGTTATCATTCTTCCCGGCCCGGGCAATGGCCCGACGACAACTGGCGTCGGCCCGCCCGGTGACCGTGCAGGTATTGATAATATAGAGGTCGGCATCGGCATCAAAATCCACCCGGTTCAGGCCGAGTTTTGTTAATTGGACCGCCAGCCTTTCTGTCTCATACTGATTGAGCCGACATCCGATTGTCTCCAGCGCCACTTTTTTCATATCAAATCTTTACGTGTCATCGCTCAAATAATTAGAGCCCCGGTTCAACGGGGCTCCATAGTAGACAAGTATCGGTAATGGCTCAGGCTGTCGGACTGCTATCGGCCGGATTATCCGTGCCGGGCGCAGCATCCGCCGTCGGTTTCTCGCCCAACACGTCCCCCAACGAAATGGTCCGGGTGGGATGCTTGGCCAGAAATTCCTCATGCTCCGATTTCTCCCTATTCTTGTAATAGGCCAGAACCGAGAGGACAATCTTATGGGCGGCCTTATCCAGTTCAATCACCTGTAATGGCAGTTGATCGCCCTCATTGAAAACATCGGCGGGATTGGCCAGATCCGGTTTACCCAATTGGGCGGTCGGAACAAATCCTTCCACTTCACCATCCAGATCAACCGTCACGCCCCGATCCAAAACCCGGCTGACCGTTCCCAAACATTCCGAGCTAATTGAGAATTTCCGGGCGATTTCCGGCCACGGGTCGTCCTTCAGCTGCTTGAAACCGAGTGAAATTCG
>CALMKK010000069.1 GCA_937867135.1 uncultured candidate division Zixibacteria bacterium | reverse complement strand
CAAATACTTCGGTGGCATTCCCAAAGGGAGCACGCCGGTTGACCAGTACAATCCGCCGTTGCCGGCCAAAGAGGTTGCGCGGTTGGAAATCAAAAAAGATATCGCCCAGGCCTATTTAATGATGGGAATGACCGGCCCCAAAGCCGACAGCCCCGACCAATTCGCATGCAACCTTATGTCCGTCATGCTCGGGGGCGGTGAATCGAGCCGGTTATGGAAAAAACTCCGCGATGAACAAGGGCTGGCCTATTCGGTATTCTTCAGTTTCAACACGACCAAATATGAAGGACCGATTTATGCTTTTGCCGTCTGCGACCCGGATAAATTATCCGCCGTGGAGGATGGCATAAAAGCTGTTCTAAATGATATCAAAGCGAATGGTTTCACGGATGAGGAACTGCGCAAGGCCAAAAACTCCGTTCTCACTACGTACTATGCCGGCCATGAACGCGGCCTGGATATCGCCGATAGTTATGCCCAGTACGATTCGTTTATCGGTTACCGGTTTATAGATGAATATCCCGGGAAAATCGAGCAGGCGACACTGGCCGATGTCGATGCGGCCGCCCGCAAATATCTCAATACCGAATCATACGTCTTAACCACGGTGGTGCCGAAATGAAAACAAAAATTGCCATATTGTTTTTAACCATCCCGCTGTTGATACTGGCGAGCAGCGCCGTATATGCGCAGAAGATTGAAATCGGCCCCGACGGCTACGGCCGGGGAAAACTCTCCAATGATATCACCATTCTTTATAATGTCGATAAATCAACGTCCCTGACCGGAGGGAGAATATTGATCGGCGGCGGCGTTATCAGCGAAACGGCCGCCGATAACGGCGTTTCCAATCTGATGATTAATATGCTTCTCAAAGGAAATGACCGCATGAATGCATCGCAGATTACCGAGCGGCTCGATTTTCTCGGCGCTCAGGTGACGGCCGAGGCTTTTCGAGATTATGAAGCCATTTCCTTCGTATGTTTGTCGAAAAATCTGCCTGATGTTGTCGATATTCTAAGCCGTTGCGTAACCGCACCGACCTTCCCCGAGGAGGAATTGGACAAATTGAAGGCGCAGGCGGTCGGTGATATCAAATCCGATAATGACAATCAGGCCACGGCGTCATCAATCCTTTTCTGGAAAACCCTTTACGGCGATAATGGCTACGGTTTGCCGATCCGGGGCACAGAAGAGAGTATCGCCAATATCGATACCGCCACGCTTCGAAATTATTATAAGAAATACTTCGGAGGCAATAATATTATTATTGCTCTGGCGACCGACCTCACTCCCGATAAAACCGTCCCGCTTTTAAATAAATTTGCTTCCCTGCCGAATCAGGTGACAGGCATGAGTGCCCCCAATCTTCCCCTGCAAACGGATAGAGAAGGATTTGTACAATACGACCGTAATCAATCCTTCATCTTTCTGGGTCTTGCTCTCCCCCATCTTAGTCCGCACGATGCCCTGATGCTGGGGATAATTAATGATGCCATGGGGGCCAATGTCGGATCCCGCCTATGGGGACTTCGCCAGCAGGAGAAATTGGCCTACAATGTCTATTCTCAATATGGTTTGGATCGATATGGCGGCATATTCCGAGCCGCCATCGGTACCGATACGTCCAAAGTCACAATGGCCCTGGCCTCCCTGATTCGGGAGTTCCGCAAATTATACGACGGCGGTATCACCGAAGCCGAATTGACCGATTCCAAAGTTAATGTAAAGAAAAACCTGATTTATAGAATTGAGGCCAAGGGCAATCGTGCCGGCCAAATGGCCAGCAATGAATATATCGGCTATGGATATAAATTTGTATATGATTTGATGAAGGGAATAGATGAAGTTACGGCGACGGAATTAAATCAATTTATCGCAGACAATCTTAATCCCGACAAATTATATCTTGCCATTGTGGGTAAAAAATAGCCCTGGCAAAAAGATTATTTCTATGGGGCGGGCTCCTGCCCGCCCTTTATTATTCTACTTATCCTCTTGACATAAGGTGGTTTCTTTTGATTATTATTAGTTTTGATAGGGTTGCGAAAGTATAGGCGGTATTTCCAAGTATTGTTCTGATTTATGAATTAATTATTGGGTTTCAAAAATATTAAATCATGGAGGAACGGATGAAACGCAAACTGGAAGGATGGGGAATTCTTCTTATTTTGCTCCTGAGTTATTCGACAGCTCTTTCGTTCGATTTCACGAAGGTCGAAGATCAGGTGAAAGAATATCAGCTTGACAATGGCCTGAAAATAATTGTCATGCCGCGCCACGATGCCCCGGTCGCGTCGTTTATTACATTGGTTAATGTCGGCGGCACCGACGACCCCAAGGGAGAGGGGGGTATCGCCCATCTCTTTGAACATATGGCCTTCAAGGGCACCAAGACCATCGGCACCACCGATTATGGCAAAGAGAAAAAATGGATGGATGAAGAGGACCGGATTTATGGTCAAATTCGTCAGGAAAAAGCCAGATTGGACCTGGCCGATACCGCCCGCTTGACTCTATTAAATAACGAACTTCAGAAAATGATCGATTCGGCCGGGCAATATGTCAAAGTCAATGAATTCGGCCAGATAATTGATCGCGAAGGCGGCGTGGGACTGAATGCCGGCACCAGTTACGATAACACCGTATATTATATCAATTATCCCGCCAATCGGGCCGAATTATGGATGGCGATGGAATCCGATCGCTTCCTTAACCCGGTCTTGAGAGAATTATATAAGGAGAAGCAGGTTATCGCCGAGGAACGTCGGATGAGCCGCGAATCCAGCCCGATGGGGAAACTCCAGGAAGAATTGCTGGCCGCCGCCTACACCGCCCATCCTTATCATCGGTCTTTGATCGGTCCCATGTCCGATATACAAAATTATAATCGTCCGGACGCCATGGCCTTTTTCAAAAAATATTACGTACCGAGAAATATGGTAATTGCGATTGTCGGCGACGTCAACCCCGATGAGATGTACACCATGGCCAAGAAATATTTCGGACGAATTCCGGCCGCCCCCAAACCGGAACCGCCGATGACAATCGAGGCCCCGCAGACGGCGGAGCGTCGGGTGATCGTCAGGGATAAGGCCCAGCCGATTTATTTTTGCGCTTTTCATATTCCCGACGGGCGAAGCGCGGAAATGACCGCGCTGGACGCTCTTGCCGACTATCTGGGGCAAGGTCGGACATCCCTTTTGAATAAAAATCTGGTGAAAGACCAGAAGATTGCCGTTCGCGCCATGGCTTTCGCGGGATTTCCGGGTAATAAATATCCGACGCTTTTCGGCATTTTGGCTATTCCTTCCAAGGATCATACCAATGAAGAAAATGAAGCCGAAATCGCCAAGCTGGTGGAGAAAGTCAAGAGCGATATGATCTCCTCCGATGATATGGAGAAAATTAAGGCCCGGGCCAAGGCTAATTTAATAAACGGCCTTTCCTCCAATCAGGGCCTCGCCATGCAATTGGCCTATTATGAGACAATCCTCGGCGATTGGCGCCGTCTCTTCCACGAATTGGATCGGGTTGACGCCCTGACGCCGGAAGATATTAAACGGGTAGCCAATGAATATCTGGATTGGAATCACCGCACCACCGGACTGCTCGAGCCCGAAGCCGATTAAAACCGTGAGGAGGAAAATAAAATGAAAAGAATTTTTTCGATTGGTCTGTTATTCATCTTCCTGGCGGGATTTTCGGGTGCGGCGCTTCAGGCCGAAACGCCCCTCGATAAAATAAAATTTCCCCCGCTTAACAAGCAGGAGATGCCCAAAATTGATAAGACCGTTCTTGAGAATGGCCTGACCGTCTATCTTCTTGAGGACCATGAACTGCCGGTTATCAATGCCGTCGCTCGGTTGGGCGCCGGGGAATATCTTGTCCCTGATGAAAAGGTCGGCCTGGGGAATCTCACGGCCGCCGTCATGCGGACCGGCGGAACCGATAAACTGACCGGCGACCAGGTTGATTCGGTTCTGGAAGGAGTCGGCGGTTCGATCGAGCTTAGCATGCGGAGCACCAACGGGACCGCCAATATGAATATCCTTTCCGATTATTCGGACCTGGGTTTATCCCTGCTGGCCGGCATATTTCGTCATCCGGCCTTTGCCCAGGATAAAATCGATTTGGAAAAAACTTCGCAACGATCCGCAATTTCGCGCCGAAACGACGAAGCGATGGATATTTGCATCCGCCAATTTCGAAAAATAATCTACGGCAAGGATTCCCCTTACGCGCGTCACACCGAATATAGTACCATAGATAACGTTACCCGCGACGATCTGGTCGCCTTTCATGATAAGTATATTACGCCGGAAAATGTGATGCTGGCGGTCTGGGGCGATTTCAACAGAGATGCCATGCTGGCCAAAATTAAGAAATACTTCGGCGATTGGCCGAAGGGCTCGGGACGCGTTCCGGACCTGCCCAAAGTCACCTATGATTTCAAGCCGGGCGTGCACTATGTTCAAAAGGACAATATAAATCAGACGAAAATGATGATAGGCCATATCGGCGGTTATTTGAGCGATCCCGATTATTTTGCCATGGTGGTGATGAACAACATCCTCGGCGGTTCGTTCGGAAGCCGGTTATTCAATGATGTCAGAAGCAAACAGGGATTGGCCTATGCTGTCGGAGGAAGTTATACTTCCAATATCGCCTATCCGGGCATATACTATAATTACTGCTATACGAAATCGGAAACTACGGTTAAGGCCGTTAAAAGCATCATCAATGAAATCAAAATGATGCAGACCAATCCCCCCACTCCGGAGGAATTGAAAACGGGAAAGGACAGTTATCTCAATTCCTTTGTTTTTAATTTTGAGGATAAAGGCGACATTATCACCCGGATGATGGAATATGATTATTTCGGATTCCCCAACGATTTTCTGTACAAAGAGAAGGAAAATATCGAGAAGGTGACCGCTCAGGATGTCATGGCGGTGGCGCAAAAGAGACTCCACCCCGAGGCCCTGCAGATTGTAGTCGTCGGCAAGGGCGCCGATTTCGATGAATCGCTTTCGGTTCTGGGTACGGTTGACACCATGGATGTGACTATCCCGACCGGCGAGAAAAAGGAAGCGGTAGAGGCCACGCCGGAGGCGGAATCGAAGGGAAAAGAGTTGCTGGGTCTGGCCGTCAACGCCTGCGGCGGCCTTGAGAATTTTAAGAAGATTAATTCCGTTTCGGAAAAAGGATCATTGACGGTGACGACTCCGCAGGGCGAAATGAGCCTCAAAACGACGACTTACGAACTCCTCCCGGACAGAAGTCGCCAGGAAATTGTTACTCCGATGGGCTCCATGGTGACCGTTCGGTCCGGCGATAAGGCCTGGATGCTTCAGGGAGAACGGTCTATCCCTCTTCCTGACGAACAGGTCGCGGAGGCCAAAAAAAGCGAGTTCCGCAATACTCTGCTTCTTTTTAAAACCTTCGATAATCCGACATATAAGATCGTTTACATTGGACCGGATAAACTGAATGATAAGGCGGTCAATATGATTCAGATTGCCTCTCTCGACGGCCAGATGACCTTTAAATTGGCTCTGGATGCGGCGACCAATTTGCCGCTGGCCAAAATGTATTTCGGGCAGAGCGCCTCCGGCCCGGGTGACATGGCCGAAATCCTTTCCGATTATCGAGAGGTCGGGGGAATTAAAGTCCCGTATTTCACCCGCGTCGAATCGAATGGGCAGAAATTAATGTCTATGTCACTGACGGAATGTCTAATTAATCCGGCTATCCCAGATTCCCTTTTTATCAATCCTCAGAAATAGATATTCCGATAAGATTACATTATTGAGCCGGTCGTTTGAATGCGACCGGCTTTTATATTGGCGTCACAAAAATATAATAACTTGACAAAAGCCGCCGCTCCCATAAATTTATAATGTAAATAAGTCTACAAATCCTGAATTGGCTTACCCAGGTGTGCGCTTATTATGCGATTAATAACTGTCATTGCCGTTTTATTAATATTTCTGACCTCTTCTTCGGGAAAGGCCTTTGATTTTAGTTTCTCCATAAATGATACGGCCGTTTATCATTCCAGCGCCATCGGAGAAATTCCCATCTATTTTGATAATCTCAACGACTCCATCGCCGGCATTATTTTGCAGGTGGAGCTTGACCCTCCGGGGGTAATTGAATTCGCTTTTGATGACCTGCATAGCTTTCTTCCGTTTGACACCGCGGGAACTCTGATGTCCGGGTGGGAATTGATAAGCGCCTATTCCAGGGATAATGACCGACAGGATTTTTACTTATATGCTTTAGCCAACACCGTTCCCCCGCCATTCAATCGAGGATTCGGGCCTCAGATCGGCGGAAAGCTGATTAAATTGAAATACCGCTTTCTTCCCCTTGCCGACAGTATCAATTCCATTATTGTCCAGCTAAGATTTAATAACAA
>CALMKK010000068.1 GCA_937867135.1 uncultured candidate division Zixibacteria bacterium | reverse complement strand
AATATGTTCTGGGTATCGCACCTTCCCGAATCGGAATCGGCCGTCGCCGGAATTACTTTCTTCAACAATCTGGCCTGGTTTCTGGGGACATTCAATCATTTAATCGGGCCGGGGTCGGTGGCGGTTATATCGCAAAGATACGGCGAGAAAGAATATGATAAGGCGGAAAAAGCGATCAAGGAAACGCTTTTACTGAAACTTGTTTTCGGGGCGGTTTTCGGCATTGTCGGTTTCATATTTCTTCCGCAAATGATGTATTTAATCGGGGCGCGGGATGAGGCCCTGGCGCTGGGTCTTCAATACGGGCGGATCATTTTTATAGGTTTACCGGTTAATTATGCCATCTGGACCATCTTCACGGCCCTGCGGGGGACGGCCAATCCGCAAAAAGCAATGATGCTGATGCTCGGGTTCAGTGTCCTCAACATAATTCTCGATCCGATCTTGATATTCGGCTGGTTGGGACTGCCGGCGTTTGGAATGGTCGGCGCGGCGTACGCCTCGGTGATAACCTTTACGACCATATTCACGATAGGTATCTGGATATTTTTCTCAGGGCGGGCCAATGTCAGGGTGCACTGGCGGAGTAAAGAAAAGATGGGGCTCGATACGATGTGGATCCTGATAAGAATCGGGATTCCGTCGTGGCTGGCGGAGATGTCTTTCTCATCGTCACGGCTCATTATAACGCCGCTGATTGCCGGTTTCGGGACCGCCGTGATTGCCGCGTATGGAGTTGCCAATCAGATAATGGGACTGGGTTTCACGCTTCTGGTTGGAATCGGTCTGGGCCTTTCAGCTTTGATCGGGCATACGGTCGGGGCGGGCAAAATCGAACGCGCCAAAAAGACAGGGGATAAATCGATCGGGATGGCGGTCGGCACCATGGCCGTGTTCGGCCTGCTGATATTTTTACTGGCGCGGCAGGTTCTCGGGATTTTCTTTTCGAACGCGGAGACGGTCGAACATGGAGTCGGTCTGTTGCGCATTTTTGCCCTGAGTCTGCCGTTTTGGGGGGCGCTCATGATGATTGAGTATGTCCATACCGGGGTCGGTTTAAATACGCCGGCGATGGTGGTTAATTTTATAAGCGCCTGGTTTTTGCAGGTGTTGCCGATTTTTGTCATCAGGAAGTTTTTCGGCGCCGGGGAGTTGACGGTCTGGTGGATTATGATGTCGGCCTCGGTAATCAGCGCCATCCTGTTTTATACGTACTATCGGCGCGGCAGATGGTTAACCGTGCGGGTATAAGATGACCTATGCGGGAGTCTTTGCAGATCAATTTCAAAATTATTTCCAATCGCCGGCCGACCCTAAAAGGTGTTGACTTTGGCGTCTACAATTTCAATAATTCAGGCGAAAGCGAATTGAAATAATTCAGAAGAGGCAATGGAGCGGCTCGGATTTATTTGTAAAGGTTTATAATGCGGCTTTTTGAATACGAAGGCAAAGAATTGCTGGCCGGGTTTAATATCCCGGTCCCGCGCGGCAAAGCGGCCTCCAATATGGAAGAGGTTGAAGTGTCGGCGGCCGAGATTAACGGGCCGATTATGCTTAAGGCCCAGGTGCTGACCGGCGGGCGGGGCAAGGCCGGCGGCATCAGGGGGGCCGATACCCCGTCGGAAGCCAAAGCAATTGCAGGCGAATTATTCAATCTTAAAATCAGCGGATTCCCCGTCGAGAAAATCCTGGTTGAACAGCGATTGGAAATTCGCAAAGAATTGTATCTGGGAATGACACTCGACCCGGTATTAAATAAAGTGATCATCCTCGTATCCGGCTCTGGCGGAATCGAAATCGATGAAATCGCCGAAAAACATCCGAGAAAAATATATAGAAAAGGGTCTGATATCGACGAGGATTTATATCCTTTCCGAGCGGCTGAAATCGCCAAAAGGGCGGGGGTCAAATCCGCGCAGATGAATGAGATGTCTTCCATAATAATCGGCCTTTTCCGGCTGTTCCGTCAGTACGATGTTCAATTGGCGGAAATTAATCCGCTTGTCCTAACTGAAGCCGGCACTCTTATCGCCGCCGACTGCCGGATTTCAATCGATACCAACGCCGTTTTCCGTCATCCGGAACTTAAGGCGCTGAAGCTCGAAAACCGTCATGAAGACGGAACCATGACCCCGCGCGAGATTCAGGCCCGGGAAGGGGGAATTCCATACCTTGATTTGGACGGGGAAATCGGAATGATGCCGGGGGGAGCCGGAGTCGGGATAATGGCCAATGATTTGATTCATTATTTCGGCGGAAAGCCCGCCAATTTTATGGATAGCAGCAGCGGATCGACTCCGGAGCGAATCGCCGGAATGCTGAAACTTCTGGATGAGAATCCGAATGTGAAAGCGATTTTCGGGGCCCGGTACGGAGGTATCTCACGGTGCGATGATTTCGCCCGGGGGATAGTATCATTTATTAAAGAGCATGGTCTGACCAAGCCGACGGTGCTATGCGTTACCGGAAATATGAGTCTGGAAGGGATGCAGATATTCGAAGAAGTCCGCAAGGAAGATCCCAAACTATTCGAGCAAATTGAATTTTACGGCGGTGAAACGCCTATCGAAGAAGCGGCGCGGCGGGCGGTGGAATTATCCAAGCGCGGAGCGGGGGCAACTTAGGATGGCGATTCTTCTCAATAGATATTCAAAAGTGATCGTGCAGGGGATCGGCGGCGATGCCGGCCGCTATTATACCAGGCGGATGATTGATTATGGTACGAATATTGCGGGCGGCGTTACACCCGGGCAGGGAGGAACTGCAATCGAGGAGAGGCCGGTTTTTGATTCCGTAGCGGAAGCGGTCAAAGAGACCAAGGCCGATACCAGTGTCATTTTCCTTCCGGCGCAGGATGTCAAAGCCGCGGCCATTGAAGCGAT
>CALMKK010000067.1 GCA_937867135.1 uncultured candidate division Zixibacteria bacterium | reverse complement strand
CCATAAGATCGGCCGCCGTGGCCGCATCGCCCGCCTTCATCGCCTCGAAAAACCGACTCATGACATCTTCCGGCGTCCCCGCTTTTATGTCAGTATCACCCTGCGCCGCTGTCGTAGAAAAAATCATTATGCCGACGCATATCGTCACCAGCCATTTTAATATATTCTCCACTTCAATCACCCTTTCTATATTACCTTAGTCTCATCCCCAGAATAATCTCCGGCCCGGCCCTGTTCAATGTAATAATTGAATGAGATTTGCAGATCGGTTCCTGACGGCGCAGAAAAATTCCCCCCCAACGGGCTTGTTACTGGATCTATTATCTCTCATCAGATTACAATAACCACTTTTCCCCGAGCATGTCCTCCTTCAACATATCGAATCGCCTCAGGAGTCTCGCTTAAGGAGTACTTCCTGTCAATGACAGGCACAATCTTCCGGCTATCCAGCTGTTCCCTTAGGAAAACCAGGTCAGATTGATTGATATTCGCCATAAACGAAACAAGCTTCTTTCCCTCTATCCTCGAAATTAGAGGATTGAAAATCAGCGAGATAAGTATGCTTGCCGTGGATGCCGAGCCGCCGACCAGAACGCATATCCCGGCCGGTTTCAAAGCGCGCAAAGGCTTACGTACCGAATAGAATGCGGCGGTATCAACGATCAGATCATATTTTTTGTCGCTCAGCCAATAGTCCTCTTTCGTGTAATCGATCACTTCATCGGCACCGATGGAACGTACCATCTCCACGTTCCGCCCGCTGCAGACGCCTGTCACCCTGGCTCCCATCACCTTGGCTATCTGGACCGCAAATGTCCCGACCCCTCCGGATGCGCCGTTGATCAGGACATCTTGTCCTGATTGGAGCCGCCCGTGATCGCGAAGAGACTGCAGGGCCGTAATGCCGGCGACCGGCACGGCCGCCGCTTCCTCAAAAGTCGTGGCCGCCGGCTTCAGCGCCGCTCGCTTTTCACTGATACATGCATATTCCGCAAATCCGCCCATACTCGAACCGAAAATTTCGTCACCCGCCTTGAATTGAGTCACATTCTTGCCGACCGCCTCAATCCGGCCGGCCATATCGGCTCCAAGTATTTGGTGCTTCGGTTTCAGAAGGCCGAAGCCCATTAAACGAACCAGGAACGGATCGCCGCGAAGGATATGCCAGTCAAGCGGGTTTACGGATGCCGCGCACACTTTAACAAGCAATTCATGCTCTTTTGGAACAGGCTTGTCGATTTCCCTCAATTCAAGAATATCCGCGGACCCGTAAGCGGTGCGAAAAATTGCTTTCATCAGACTCCTCCATTTAGTCAGTTAATATAGCCGCCACAACGCATGGGGAGCAAGTCCCATGGCCCGCTTCAAGCACTCTTTTACGATATGAGGGATAGAATGTTCGGTCTGCGAAAAGAATATCGAGGCCACAGAATGGCCGTTACCGGCATTAACCCAATGTTAATCAATAACTTTTTTTGCGGGGACAAATAAAATTGAAAAGGTCAGATTTATTGAGAATTCCCGCCCGTTCGATGGGTAACCGGGTTTATGAATACGTGCCCGGCAGACCGGGAGGTCTGCCGTCTTTCGATTGGCGGCTGATTGGCATTGGACACAAGACATAATTATAAATTTCCCTTCTATAAAAGGGGCCCGATGAAGCAATCAATATTGTATTGGTAGTAAAAATGCAAGGATTCCGTCGGAAAGGGGTTCCCAACGGCGCAGAAGAAAATGCAAGGGTTCCTAACAGCGCAGAAAACTCATACCGTCATTCCGGGCTTGACCCGGAATCCAGTCTTCATAGGTCGGGTTTCTCACTTAATTTCATCGGAGATGAAATTAAGTGAGAAACCCGACATCCTTTTTCTGACAAATTTCGTAGGTCAAGCCCACTTGGGGTGGGGTCGGGGCGAGGTT
>CALMKK010000066.1 GCA_937867135.1 uncultured candidate division Zixibacteria bacterium | reverse complement strand
ATGCCGGTTATGGACGTCAATAATGTCGTTCAGAGCGGCTGGAGCTACTGGTCAACCGCGGGTCAGTATTACGGCCCGGCGGCCTTTAATCGCAATAACGGCGCGATTACCTGGAAAGCCAGTACCACCGACCCGCATCCGTATTTCAATGATTTTGTCTGGCAGGAAGGCGTTATGTCCTGCGAGACCGGACTGCCGGAAACTTTCGTCCAGCAGTATCGTTCCCTCTTTGTCAAGTTCTTGAATGCGGAAACCGGTATCGAATCGTTCAACCGTCGTTGGACCGGTATGATCACTTCGACGGCTCAGTCACTGAGCGGCCATCAGCTTATCCCCGTGATGAGCGACGGCCATCTCATTTTAACCTGGCGCAATAAACTGGTCTGCCTGACCAATCAGGTCGATCGGCCGCGCCTCGACATTCCGAGTTTCATCATCGATAAGCCTCTCGAATTCGGATCACCGGACCACTCCACAGTCAGCTTCCCGGATGCGATTATCAACACCGGTTGCGCTCCGCTGACTATCGATTCGGTGGTTTTGTCGACTACCAACACTATGCCGATTCCTTCTCCGGCCGCCATCGTTGCGGCCAGCGAGACACGCCTGGATAGAATCGACGCCAGCAACTTCAACCCCAAGACCGATAATCTGTGGTTGAGTCCCAGTGCTGACAACTCGATTCAAACCAAGGCCTTCTCGACTCAGAATGCGGCTTATGCGCCGCCGGCATTTGTTAACGCCCTGATATCCCCGACCCCGGGAACGGTTCTCGCGGCGGGATCCCCGGCGATTCCGATTGTTTTGGATATCAACGGCCCGATTATCACCCGTGGCGTCCATACTTTCTATGCTCAGGTTTGGACCAACGACCCGGATTACTTCCTTGACAGTTCCAGACAGGACAACGCGCATTATACAGCTCCGTTCATTCAGTTGAATCTGATCGGCGGTTGCTTGTATGCCAGCAAACACCTAACCTTTGGTGTCGGCTCGGCCAACTTCGAGATCGTCTGGAATTCCGGTATGGTTGCCGACGGTGACTCTATTTCAATGAAAGTTGGCGCTGACCAGGCTTCGTTCTGGCAGGGTTGCTTGATCTACGGTGTCAGCAAGTATCGTCTGGCTCTGCATTCTGCGAACTGGCATGCTACTCCTGACCAGTGGAAATCGCTCCTTGGCGATCCCAACTGTGTTGATCAGGCCTGCCCGCCGAAACTGGAAACCAACGTTCTTCTGGGCTCGATCTTCAACACCGGCACGCATAGTTACGACGCCGTTTTCGGCAACGTGATTTCGATGTCGTATGTTGACTCGGTTCAGAACATGGGTGAATATGACACCCTCGGCCATCTCCTGCATTGGGATTGGTCATATCCGAGGACCAATGGTATCGATGCTCCTTATGATGATACTCTGACCATTGGCTTCAAGGCCTGCACCAAGGTCTTTGGTGCGGTCGGCGTCGCCGCCCTCGGCAACTTCACCGTTGCCAAGCACGCGGTTGTCAGCCGCAATGGCGTCCAGATCGACAATCTGTATCTGGGTGCTTTCCTCGATTATGACGTTCTGCCCAATAACAAGAACCAGATGACCGGTTACGATGCGGCTCATTCCATGGGCTGGGTTTATGATTGCGGATCTCCGACCACCGGTTGGGGATCGGTCAAAGTGCCGTTCGGCTGTGGTTACACACCGATGCTGAACGCCAAGACCATTGAAGCCCAGCAGGCCAACTGGAACGATTCCGACATCTTCCTGGATTCGATGTATTACTGGATGCATAACAACGTCGGTCTCTCTCACCAGCCCGGATCAGATCCGTGCCAGGCGACGTCAGACGACCGCGCTGCGTACTGGACCTATCAGGTTCAGAATGTTCCGGCTGCCGATACAGCAATGTTTGCCTATGCTTTCTTCGGAATGCCCGGCATTACCAACGCTGATCAGGCCGAAACATATTTTGCCGAAGCCGACATGATCAACAAGTGGTGCGGCTTTGGACGCGGCGACGTGAACAACGACGGTAAGATTGACATCGTTGACATTGTTTACCTTGCCAATTATGTCACCTTCTCCGGTGATGGCCCGAATCCGTTCCTGCATCTTGGTGACGTTAATGACGACGGCGACGTTGACGTTAACGACGTGGCCTACTTGAAGGACTTCTATTTCAACTTCGGTCCCTGCCCTCTGGGATCCTGGATGTTCTAGAATCCTTTAAATAGGATAAATTGAAGCCCCCGTTTTCGGGGGCTTCTTTTTTTTGTGTCCCGGCCGGTTTCAACCCCGTCCTGAAGGAGTTGACAAAATTGAAACATTTAAGTTTAATGCGGGTTAAATTGAAAAACAGATATGATTGATACGGGCGTAAAATACCGGGTCAGGAGACGGTTTTGAGAAATCCGGAGCAGGTTTCCAAAGAGGTCTATTATCAACTGGCCGACCTGTTTGAAATATCGGCCATATATTATCACGATGGGCGCATCATCTTGAAGGCCCGCCCCTATCTGGCGCGCGAGGAAGCGCTGGGAATTATGAATCGGCGGTTGAAGCAATCCGGTTTTGAAGGAGCGGTCAAGGAGGATGGGAGCGGCCTTTTAATCGGGGTTCGGGAGATCACGACCAAAAAATGGCCCTATTTGAATATGGTCCTTTTTGCGGCCACGCTGGTGACGATGTTCTTCGCCCCGGCTTTTTTCGAATTCAATCTTAATTTCCTTCATCAGCCGGGAATCATAATGGAACGGGTTCAATTCACAGTGGCGCTGATGTTGATACTTCTTTTTCATGAATTCGGTCATTACCTGATGGGCCGCAGGCGCGGCGTGCTGATGTCGCTTCCGTATTTCATTCCCGCGCCGAATATTGTAGGAACGTTCGGGGCAGTAATTAAATCCCGTTCCCCGTTCACGAATCGGAGGGACTTAATCGAGGTCGGCGCGGCCGGACCGATTGCCGGTTTTGTTGTTGCCGCGATTGTTCTTGCTTTCGGACTCTGGCATGGCAAAATTATCCCGTCCGATATGAGCCATGGAATGCGGTTGGGCGATTCCCTTTTGATTAAAATCCTGGCCTATCTGGTGGGAGGAAACATGCCCGCCGGGTATGAATATGCTCTCTCCCCGACTATTTTCGCCGGTTGGGTCGGTCTTCTGGTCACGATGCTGAATTTACTGCCGCTGGGTCAGTTGGACGGCGGGCATATTTTATATGGGATGGCGGGAAAATATCAGGGCGTCGTGGCGAAAATATTTCTGGTTTTCATGGTGATCCTGGGCCTCAAATGGCCGGGGTGGTGGATTTTTGGGGCTTTCGTTCTTATCTTCGGATTGCGGCATCCGCCGACCTTTAATGATGCCCTGCCGCTGTCCCGCACAGCGCGTATTATGGGCTATGCCTCACTTGTAATTTTTATTATCAGCTTTATACCGGTTCCGTTCATGGTCAGCTGACAAGCTCTCTTTTCTGTGAACTGCGGGTATTTCCGATATTGTTCAAAAGGGAGCCGTCGTTAT
>CALMKK010000065.1 GCA_937867135.1 uncultured candidate division Zixibacteria bacterium | reverse complement strand
TATTCTCCGGATGGAAGCAAGGTAGCCCTGATTGCCACGGAATATGAGGGTGATTGGCATCTTCGGGGAAAAACGAAGAAGGAGCTAGTGATTTACTCGGTAGCCGATCATTCCAAATTGTGGTCAATGATGCCGGACCCGGGAATGCGTTTGTTGGGATGGTCCCAGGATGGAGGACGGCTCTGCTTCGCGCTGGTTTACGAGGCGGAGACGATCCTGAACAGTCTGCGAGTCGACGACCGTACGACGGCGCTGATGCTCAATCTACCCTGGGGGGATGTGTATGATATCGTCATGGGACCTGACTGTAGTACATTCGTTTGTGTTCGAGGCAAGGCCCAGTCAGACATATGGATGATCGAAAACTTCGATCCGGATGTGAGATGAGGAGGGTTTCAGAGAAATATGTAACCTAACAACGACAAAACACCGACCCACGTGCCCCTTACGAGCGGTAATTAAATTTCCTCTACAAGGCTCTATTAAATCACGGGTAGTCAATTTGACCGGCGGATGGCACTACTTTCGGACGAACTGATATGACTATAATTGCAGTAATTTGATACCCTACAAGAGCTTGTTCTCTAATGCGAATAAGTAAATATTAGGGCATAACCTTGTCTGTTAGGTATCTACCCCGGCCTCCGGCATTTTCAGTATAGAGATAAATCAGTAAATAAAAAAAGGGATAGCCTTCCGGCTGTCCCCTTTCGCAGCGGAGGGCTGAATTTATGGGCAATTCAGCGCTGGGCGGTCTTTATCCAATAAAAAGCGGTTGTTGTTGGGCACAGTGTATCTTAATTTGAAATATCACTGTGTCCGAGTCGTTTGGCGACATATTCGTATGTCTAAAGGAGTAAAAGAAAAATTCGTCCCGTCAAGGGAACTTGATAGATTTAGGATAATGGCCAGGTTAATTTACCAGAACAAAAAAGTTTTAGCAATTACATAAATTCTTTTTGGAGGAACTTAGCATGTTGAATTTTTTGATTTTCTTTGTCTTTTTGGTAGTTTTCGGACTGCCATTAGGCTTGGCAATCAGAAACAAACACCCACAAAAAGGGAAAATTATCTGGTTGGCTCTGGGTGTGCTACTTTACATAGCCTTGCAGATTTCTGTCTCGATGTACCCCGATATCCTTTGGTTTGAGGAATTGGGCCAGGTGGCCGTTTACTGGATCGTTTTTTGGGCGAAACTGAAATGGTTTGCCTTGGGAACGTTGGCGGCTATTATCTTTTTCGGAATAAATATCTGGGCGACCCGGACCCACATTAATCCCGGCTTGAGAAAGTCACAAGATATTAGATTTACTTATAGAGGAGCATATTTAATCGCAATCATAATCGCTCTTATAATCGGCTCAGCCAGCACCGTTTTTTGGGATAAATATTTGTTGTATTCTCGTCAGGGCCCGTTTCCTGATATGGATCCGATTTTCAACAAGAATGTGGCCTTTTACATCTTCACTCTGCCCCTGCTCAAAATGATAGCGAATTATTGGTGGGGGGTTATCCTTCTGTCATTGGCCTTTGTCATTTCCCTATATGGACTGCAATTTATAAAGGCCAGAAATTTAGCAATGGATCGGAAGGACATCTTAAACCGTGCCATTACTCACTTATCACTGTTGGGATTGGTATTAGTGGTAAATCTAATGCTCACCGTTAAATTTTGGACATGGGATCTGCTTCATAGCACCAGAGGCGCGGTCATTGGCGCGGGCGCGACTGATGTCAATGTCCAGATTGGCGTGAACAATGCCTTTTTAGTTATTCTCATCATTTGTGCCGCGCTGTTTGTTATCTCGGCAATTGCCCGGAATCTTAAGCTCACAGCCAGGTTTGCCGCTAGCGCTGTTATCATTGGTGCGGCCTATTTGATTCTTGCCATGGGTATCTGGCCGGCCATTTACCAGCACTTCTGGGTTTCACCGAATGAATTAGATTATGAACGCCCTTTTATTCAACATAACATTGAATTTACCCGCAAGGCCTATGGTTTGACTAATGTTACAGTCAAACCGTTTCCAGTTTCCGATTCGCCGCTGACATCGCGGAGCATTAGTGAGAATCAGAATACGATTAACGCGATCAGAATTTGGGATTGGCGGCCGCTAGACGCGACTATCCAGAATACCCAAGGGTTCCGCACTTATTATCGATTCGCGGATGTCGATATTTTGCGCTATCGGCTAAAGGGCAAGCTCACTCAAGTAATGGCCTCGGTTAGAGAGTTGGATCAGGAGCAATTGTCGGTCAAATCGCAAACCTGGCAAAATAGGAGATTTGTCTATACCCATGGTTATGGCGCATGCGTTACACCGGTGAATGGCTTCACCTCTGAAGGCCGCCAGCATACATTCTTAAAGATATTCCGCCGGTCAGCCAATATCCAGAGTTGACCATTAGCCGGCCCGAAATATATTTCGGCGAGATTACAAATTCTCCGGTTTTCGTTCACACGAACCACCAGGAGTTTGACTATCCAATGGGTGACACCAATGTCACCTGCCAATATAAAGGGAGCGGGGGCATTTCGCTGGGGAGTGGACTCCGAAGTCTTATTCTTGCCTTAAAGTTTGAGGGTTTGCGTCAATTGACAGCGGGTGAATTGAAACCTGAAAGCCGTATCCTTTTTCGCCGAAATATTGGTGAAAGAGTAAAGGAGCTTGCTCCTTTCTTAAAATATGACGGGGACCCATGCCAGATAATATATGATGGTAAAATTTGGTATATGTGGGATGCCTATACTTTCAGCAATGACTATCCGTATTCGCAGCGCAATATGGCCTATAGTGCAGGCGATATCAATTATATCAGAAATTCGGTTAAAATTGTGATTGATGCCTATAATGGTACGGTCGCCTTCTACTTGTGGGATGAAAATGACCCGGTTATTCAGACCTACAAAGAAATTTATCCAACCCTGTTTAAAAATAAAGATCAGATGCCGGCTGGACTTCAGCAACACATCAGGTATCCTGAGGACCTTCTAACCATTCAATCCAGTATATATTCAATCTACCACATGAATGATATCAATGTCTTTTATAACAAAGAAGATCAGTATGATATCGCCCGGGAGAATTATCATGGAAGAGAACAGCCGATGCTTCCCTACTATGCCGTGATGAGAATCCCTGGTGAGCAGACCGAGGAATTTATTCAAATGGTAGTATTTACACCCCATACTACTAATAGAGAGAATCCAAAGAATAATATGGTTGCCTGGATGGCGGCTCGTTGTGACGGAGATAATTTTGGGAAATTGTTAGTCTATGAATTTCCGAAAGATAAATTGGTAATGGGACCCATGCAATTAGAGGCAAGGATAAGTCAGCATGACATAATCAGCAAAGATCTTTCTCTGTGGAACCAACAGGGTTCTGAAGTCATACAGGCCAATATGATGGTTCTGCCCCTTAAGGATTATGAAATACTTCTGGTTAAACCAATATTCTTGCAGGCAACGATGGGGAAAATGCCCGAACTAAAACGTGTAATCGTAGCCAGCGGCGAAAAACTTGCTTATGCTGATTCCTACGAAAATGCACTTCGTGAACTAGTTGGCCAACAAGAGATAACCCTTTCCAACCAGCCGGAGAATCTCGATAAAACAATCAATGGAATACCAATCGATTACATTTCGGCGGCGTTTCGAAATTACCAAGATTATATAAAGCTCACTGGTGAGGGGAGAACATCTGAAGCCGGTAAAGCGCTGGAAAAACTCGGCGCAATCTTAAGAGAAGGAATTCAGGGGGGAAAGAAATAGCGATTTCCTTGTGGCTAAATATGCTGTTATATCCTTTGGGCGGGAGCAATAAAACGAGGACGACCTTGGGACCGCCTGCTTTCGCCATGTTGAGTGCGGAACTCATGGGTATTCTGGTGCTGGGCCGCTTTTGTCTAATGAAATATAGTAGCTATCAGGCAAAGAGTGTCTTAAATTTGAATCGACGGTATTCGTATTGTATAGTGGTGAATGGTTTATCGGTTCGGCCAAAGTCGGAAGGGGTTGGACCTTTTATTGATATGTAATAGTGCAGATTTTGTCTTGGATTCAAATTCCATAGTGACCTAAAGGTCAAGGAATCTATTGCGAGGTAGAGAAGCTTGAGAGTGGATCGACGACAGCTTGGGAAATCCAAAATATTTATCAGCCCGCTTGTGTTGGGCGGGAATGTTTTTGGCTGGACCGTCGATGAGCCGACATCGTTCACTTTGCTTGATGCTTTTGTCGGCGCTGGGTTCAATTGTATTGATACTGCCGACGTTTATTCGAACTGGAAACCCGGTAACAAGGGAGGTGAGTCGGAAACCATTATTGGGCGATGGCTGAAACGAACGGGTAATAGGGACAAGGTAATTATTGCCACCAAGATTGGCTATCAGATGGGCCCGGGCTCGTCAGGCTTGAGCAAACGCCATATCTTAAGTGGTGTCGATGAATCACTGGCACGCCTTCAGACCGATTATATTGATTTATACCAATCGCACTTCGACGATCCGGATATCCCTCTAGAGCAAACACTTGACGCTTATGGTGCATTGATCAGTATGGGGAAAGTTCGGGCGATTGGGGCGTCGAATTACACTGTGGACCGCCTGTTGAAGGCATTGCAGGTCAGCGCCCAAGAAGGCCTGCCAAGTTACCAGTCGCTACAACCACTCTACAATCTATATGATCGCGCTGAATTTGAGGCGGAACTGGAGCCGCTCTGCCTTCAGAGGGGGTTAGGGGTGATTCCGTATTATTCGCTGGCCGCCGGATTCCTGACAGGGAAGTATCGCACTGAAGCTGATTTGAGCAAGAGTATTCGGAGCTCCAGGGCCAAAAAATATATGACTGAGCGTGGATTTCGGATTTTGAATGCATTGGATCAGGTCGGGCAACAGCTCAATGCTACACCAGGAAACGTCGCATTGGCATGGCTACTGGCACGCCCGAGCGTAACGGCTCCGATTGCCAGCGCGTCGAATTTAAATCAATTGAATGATCTCATCGCAGCCACCGGTTTGGTGCTTGAGAGGGCGCAGATCGAATTTCTTAATCAAGAAAGCACATGATTAATGGACGCAGTTCACAACTTGTGCCCAATTTGTGTCCATCATGCATTAAAAAAGATAAGACTGGATAAAAACAAACACAAAATAACACAAAACCTAAATTGTTGAGGCTTTTGGCGTTAGACCGTATTATGTTGTGCGGCAACAGATTGCGAAAATACGCCTTGGAGAATCCCAGCCTCTCCGCTTTATTTTTTCTTACATTAAAATATTCGCAATATTAATCAGTTACACGCAAAAGATTCTGTGTCATAGGGTTTATTTTTCAGGTTTAGAGCGATAATCCGGCGCCATAAAAAATTATACCGGCGCCTGACATCATAAAGAGAGGTTGTTGATTTGATTCCAATATCTCCATCTCTTGTCATACCATGTTGAACAATCAAGTGCGACAACTACTAAGCCCGAACGAATTCCCACCCCCCCGTCCTCCAACTAACTTCCCCAATAACATAAAATATCATGAAACAGAAATCATTACGATTTGGTCACAGTGAAGAGATGCGATTACGTCCGTTTAATGATGTTATGCATGTGATATTTAGTGCGATTTTAACAGTGAAAAATCCTTGGCATAGACTCCGATCTTTGCCTTGTTATCTACCGTGGCCAATTTTTGCGGTTAACCGAACTTTCCAAAATCATTTGGCCGTTCCAGACATAACCTATTCCGGATTAAGGGCGAAATTTCAATAATTCATGGGATAAATTGCAACTCCTTAATTCGATTTTGTTCCAAATTCTACCTCCGGCATATTTTATTTCGGAAAGATAACTCAATGCTTTTTATGAAAAAAGGGATGACCTTCCGGCCATCACTTTCGCCTCATGGAGGGTTGAGCTTACGGGCAATTGAGGGCCGGGCCATGTTTATAAAGATAGTTAATCAAATAAGAAACATCCAAGATGTTAATTCCTCCCGAATGATTTATGTCAGCAGATTCAAGTGGATTTGGCGCTTGAGCATGCTTGTATAAGTAGTTTATGATGAAGCTGACATCGAGAATATTGACTGCCCAGTTGCCGTTGGCATCTCCGCATTTCCATTCAACCGAGACAAGATTGTCGCGATTTGCAGGCACATAGTTGAAACCGGAACCTATAAAATTGGCATTATGCCCCCCAAATCCTCCGGTCTTTATTGATGACGTTCCGGCCGCCGCCAAAGCAGGTATGGTGAAATAAAGTTTCATGACCGGTCCCGTTCCCGGGGATAAACGCTCCCCAATGCTGGAAGAATATGCCAGAGAAAATTCGGCGAGGTGATTGGCGGTATCAGCAAAGGTTCTGCTGCAGCTGTCGAAATAGGCCGTTCTGCAGCCCGCCGTGGAAAAGGAATCTAAATTCAGGCCCAGTGAGCCGGAGTAATCAATTGGTATGACCAATTTTTCAAGCGGGGCATTATTTACGGTATTAATCGGCACCTCTATCATTTTTCCCGGATAGCCGCTCGCGTCGGTCGCGCCGACAGTATCTGCCAGAATTGAGATATGATCGGGCTTTATCATATGGTACGTATCCCCGCCGACGTTGCCATAAAGGGTAATATCATAACTTCCCGGAGAATGAAATGAATGCTGGACTGTCTGTCCAAAGGCGCTGTCTCCGTCACCGAAATCCCATTTCCAGTCTGTAGCACCATTATAGCTGGAGCCCTGAAAATTCACTGTCAATGAATCCTGCGCCCAGACCGTATCCGCCGTGAAATCGACATCAAGTCCCACAAAAGCCATTTTATGACTTTCCAGGTATGGAATGGACAAAACATTGTTTTTAACATTAATATCGATATTGGACGGGTACCCAGGCAGGTTTGTCATCAATGCGACGGGATTAGCCAGGTTTTTATCATAACGAAAGATCTTTCGCGTCTCATAGCATGAAAAATAGTAATTGCCATCCCTGTCTCTGGCGACGCCATCATAGGGACCGCAGGGATATGTCTCAATAGTCGTTATCACGTGGTCCGGAAGGCTGACAGTTTGAATTTTAGCCGCCAGAGAATATCCGATTACGACCAGTCGATTGTTTTCGGGATCAAATTCTATATCCTGAGGTCGCTGCATCGACCCCGAGCAAAAGAGAGTATAGGAATTGTCGGTGAGATTAATCCGGAATATTTTGCCATTGACCAGATTGTCGGCGGCATAAAGATAGCCGGATGTATCTGAAGCTAATCCCGTAAGCAATTGGGCCTCCGGAATGCTTATATTCGACTGCACATTGCCCGAGTTCATATCTATCGCATAAACCCCTTTTTCATAAGAAACATAAAGGACATCACCGACAAGATGATTTGAGATAATGGGTCCGAGCCCTGTTTTGAAAATTCTCTGCTGGCCGCTTTCATCGACTTCTACGATTTTGCTTGCCGCGCCAAGCTCCAGGCAGGAAATCAAATATCGGTTATGAAGCGTGTCAAAAGAGGCGCATTTGGGATACCAAAGTAAATTTCGCGCCTGCGACGACATAGAAGAAGCAATTATGAGCACGATAGCGAATAACTGAACTATCTTCTGCATAAGACCTCCGTGCAAAATAATTGTGATTGGCAGAATCCGCTTTTATATTGATGGGCCGATCTATGCGGATAATCTTACAAATTTATCTCCGCAATCTTTTTAATAGTTCAAAGGACGGGAATTGAGCCTTGGTTTGTCGGAATTTATTTAAATTTGCTCATATTGCCAAATCGTGGTCGAATTGGTATATTATAAAAATAAGCTTTATTATTACATGATAGATATCAATGCTTTATATGAAAAGGCCCTGCATGGGGATCGCATCCAGGAAGAAGAATTTTTTTCAATTTTGACTGTAAGATTTCGTCTTATTGCCGGCCATAGAATTAGGAATGTTGAGGACGCTGAAGATGTTGTGCAGGAAAGTCTGGCGGTAATTTGCCGGGAATTCCGCAATACTGCTATTCATACCAGTTTTGCGGCTTGGGCATACGAGGTTCTGAGACATCGGATGCTTTCCTATTTCGAGAAAAGAAATACGCGGCGCAGCAAATTGGAGTCACTTGATGAGATACCACTGATTTCAGATGAGGCTTTGGCGGACGATGCGTCCGACTTGAAAACATCTTTAATTGATTGCTTAATGCAGATTGGCGGATATAATATTCGTTACGCCCGGATACTGAATCTTCATCATCAGGGATACGATACTGAGGAAATCTGCGGAAAATTGAATATCAGCCCGGGCAATTTCTATTTAATATTGTGCCGGGCGCGCATCCTTCTTGATAAATGTCTCCGGGGGAAAGGATATTATGGGCGACAAATGCAGTAATAAACGTTTTCAGGATATGCTTCACGCCTATGAATTGCATATGCTTTCCGGGAAGGACCTGGAGGCCTTTGAGCGGCATCTTTTGGAATGCGAGTATTGCGCCCGGGAGGTGGCGCGGCTGAAAGATGTTTCAGAACTTCTTGAATATGACGCTCAAGTCGCCTTGAGCCTTGAACAGGTAGTATCCCGAGATGAGGAAAATTCGTCTGCTTCGTCGGAGAACGGGCCCGCCCTTGGTCGCAGACGATACCAATTTATTTCGACTGCGGTTCTGGCTGCCGCTGTAATCATATTCCTTGTCCTGAAACCCTGGGAAATTAAAATTGTCCCGGAGAAGACGGCCGTTGCCGAAAACCGCCTGACCATCATGTTCTTCGATAATGTCCAGGACCCCCCTGATACTTCGAAATTAGGTGAAATTGCGACGAATCTTCTAATCAATGACTTGTCCGAATCTGGATATCTTCAGGTGCTGTCGAACCAAAGGCTGTATGACATTATGCGGCTTCTGGCATTTGACGGCATTTCCCGATATGATACGAATATCACATCTCTCGTGGCCGAAAAGGCCCGGGCCAAATGGATTTTGAACGGCGCCATTTTAAAAATCGACCCCAATATTGTTATTACTTCGCAACTCTCTGACGTCTCGTCGGGGGCGGTAATCGCCAGTCAGAAAATTACCGGCCGGCCCGGTGAAGATATTTTCGCTCTGATAGATACACTGGCTCTGGCCATAGAGAAGGATCTCTCGCTCCCGTCCGAAATGTCCCTGCAGACAAAGATCCGGGTTTCTCAGACGGGCAGCCAATCGCGTGAGGCCTGGCGCTATTATCTCCAAGGTGTGGATAATTACAATAGACTCTATTTGCAGGATGCCTCGCGTGATTTTGATAAAGCCCTCGAAATTGACTCCAGTCTGGCCATGGCTTATTATTATCTGGCCCTCATCAAAGATCCCCATCTGATTGAAAAAGCCGAGGATTATTCATCAAAAGTCGGTATCAAGGAAAAATATTATATCGATATTCTCCGCGCCAATATTTCCAACGATACCAAAATTGCCGACCGACTGCTCCGCGAATTTGTGGGTAAATATCCTGAAGAAAAAATGGCTTACTTCTGGCTCAGCCGGATTGAACAGCGGCGTGATCACATTCTCCAATCCGCCAATTTTCTCAACGAGACTATTGCCCTCGATTCGCTGTACAAGATGGCCTATGTCGACCTAATCTATGCCTATATTTCGCTCGACAGTTTCCCCGCCGCCCTTCATGCCGCTGATCGTTATGCTGCCATAGCGCCTGACGAAGTCAATCCTCCTGATTGCAGGGGGGATATATATTCGGCCATCGGGAAGAATGAAGAGGCGATTAAAGAATTTCAAGCGGTTCTGAAAATTAAACCAGACTTCAACGAATATAGGACCCTTAAAAAATTGACCACCCTGCAGATTTGCTCCGGTGACTACTCCGCTTTAGACAGTTCCAACAGAGTTATTAATTCCTTTGATGCCAGACAGAAGTACTGGCTTCTTCCCTATTTGAAAATGTATCAGGGGCAATTGTATCAGGCACTCAATTATTTCGACAGTGCCGCCGCAATAACAAACGATTCAATAGTCGTCTATCGTTTGAACAAGGCCCGGATATATGAGGACCTGAATAAGCCTCAAAAAAGCCTTGACGATCTCGAGTGGGTAATAAAAATGATAAAAGAATTATATCCCCATGAGCGGCTCGCCTATCGGAATCTTTTTATCTACTACCTCGCCAGGGCAGGTTTAGTTGACAGCGCTTTGTTCCAGGCCGAACAACTCGGACGGTGGTGCGAGGAACGGGAATATTCCGACCGTTATTATTGGGGTGCCCTGGGAAGTATAGAGCTGGCTCGGCAGAATTATGCGCGTGCCGCCGGATATTTCGACAAGGCCGCGAGCCCCGATCGTGATTTAACATTGTATTACCTTGCGGGAATAGCGTACCTCTTTGACAACCAGTACGTCAAATCCGCCGCCCTGCTGGAACGTGTAACCAGAGAATGCCCCCTGGTATATTCATCCGGCACCTGGCCGGTAAAGGCCAATTATTATCTGGGGCGGGCCTATGAAGGGATGGGCAAAAAGAATGAGGCCGCCTGCCGTTATCAATATTTCGCCGACCTCTGGAAAGATGCCGATCCGCAAATTGAGTGTTTGCTTGACGCGCGGGCTAGGTTACTGAAATTGAAGTAGCTGAAGCGCCGCAAATATTTATTTCGGCTCACTTTAATATAGAAATAAGGAGGGCATTTGCATATGGCGGTTAAATTTGATTTAAGGGCAGAAACAGAAGCCGTTGAAACCATAATTAAGAACTCAATCCGATGGGCGATGACCAAAGACAAGGAAATGCTATTTCGTTGTTTTGCGAATGATTCCTCCCTCTTTTGGTTTTCCCCGGAAAATTCCGGCACGATCAGCGGTTTTGAGCAATTCAGGGAACTTGTCGAAGGAGTATTCATGAATCCGGCCTTCAAGGCCGTCGGCTCAGACTTTAAGGATTTGAAAATAAATATTTCCCGTTCCGGAGATTGCGCCTGGTGGTCATGTTATCTTGATGACTTCAACGAATGGAACGGCAAGCCGTCCAATTGGGAAAATGTCCGATGGACCGGCGTGCTTGAAAAAATAAAAGGGGAATGGAAAATTAGGCAGATGCATTTCTCGCACCCCCTCGAATATATGCAGGCCAAGATCACCTAGGCCATTGATAGCATTAAAGCAGCCGATTGACATCCACGAGGGATAGTACCAGTCGATACGGTATGAACTGTACCTAGAAGCAGAAGAATTTGAAATCGATTATAAAAGGCGAAGCCGTTAACGGCTTCGCCCTCTGTTAAGTCGCACCAATTAATATCTTGCGGCTATTTCAACACAATCATTTTCTTGGTTGCCTTGAATTCCCCGGCCGTCAAACGGTAGAAATACACTCCGGATGCGCAGCGCGAGGCATTCCACTCAACGCGGTGATATCCCGCATCCGCATATTGCCGCCAGCTTTCGACTCTCTGACCCAGAATATTGAAAACGGCCAGCTCGTACTCACCCGCCAGGGGGAGAGCGAATTCAATGGTAGTGGTCGGGTTGAACGGGTTGGGATAATTCTGCTCGAGAGCAAATTCGGTCGGTACCAGTCTTTCGCTATTGACCTTGATAGGTGCCCCGAAGTAATCGGCCGCATCGACCGAGGCCAATCTGGCCGATTTATCGATTCTAAGAAGATCACCGGAGACAACGGTTTGTCCCTTGGACATGCTATAAAGGAGAACTCTGGTCATGCCGTCTTTGTAATTGGACTTCATCTCCATCCCTTTAGCGGCATCAGTCAGGACCGGACGCGCATCACCGTCAAAAATGAGCAGAACCGCACCGATGGGAGTGTTGGTCTCAACCTTTATCATATCATCTCGGGCGTAAAATTTAGCATAGGCGCCTGGGAATGGTTTGGCGACCGGTGAAGCATCGCCGACAATAACCCTGATCAAATAAACCAAATCGGCCACGGAAAGTGACATCCCGTCGTTGTTGACATCGGTCGCCGCAATTTGCCCTTCGATATTGACTGTGAAGGCGCTTAGGCCGTAGATGAAATAATTGGTGAAGACCACGGCATCGCCGATTTCATTGGCAACTCCGTTAAGATTGACATCACCGCGAAGATCGATACTGTCGGCGCAGACAATATCTACGCCGCCATTAATGAAATCAATGCAACGAATGGGAGCCGGTTTGTCGGGTCCGCCGCCGATCAGGCAGGAATCATTGGCGCCCAAATAAGTGGGGAACGGGTCATTGAAATCGGTTATCAAGTTTTTCTGGAAATCAAAAACATCGCGGGAAATCCAAAGCGTATCGCCGCCCTTAGATGAGATTGTGTTATCTCCGCAATCGACCCAGAAGAAGTGTACGGGAACGAACTGACACTCAAAAGTGCGGTTATTGGTTACAAGGAAATCAATCGAAGCCAATACTCCGGTCTTCCCGTTGAGGTAGCAACTGGGGTGATAGGCGCCGTTGTTGGTTTCCGCCAATCCGACAATTCTTATCAAGCCGGACGGGCAAGCGGTGCAATTGCCGCTGTATCCGAAGCGATAGGTGAAATATTCCCAACCGCATTCGCTTAATAATTCCCCGCTCAAAACCGTTCCCGGCGATAACGCGCTGTTATCATAGGCGACGAGGAAATCAAATCCGCCGAGCTGTTTGCCGGATCCATTCAGGAGAATGTCAACCAATTGATGGTGCCCCTGTAAGGCATTATGAGCCTTTTCTATTTGGACATGGATGCACTCATCGAGATGAACGTCGACACAGACAGTATCGGCAGCAATCAAGCCGCAGGCGTCGGTCGCTCTTATTATCATGCAATACGTACCCATGGTGTCAATATTGACACATACTTTTCCCGAGGTGGGATTGTAGGTGCCCGACGGTAAGATTGTCACTTCGCTCAGGTTGTTATCCTGATCGTGGACATCCACGTCGAAACAGAACTGATCCGCGTAATCGAAGAAAAGCGTATAATTCGGTGGGGCTACTACCACCGGCGGATGATTGATATTTATATGAACGACCGCGGTATCTCTGCCTTTGGCGCCGCAGGCATCGGTGGCTTCGAGAATAAAACTGT
>CALMKK010000064.1 GCA_937867135.1 uncultured candidate division Zixibacteria bacterium | reverse complement strand
AAATCTCGCGCGATATCAAGCGCCTCTTTTCCGGCAACACCCGCAACCTGTTTCTTGTCAAAGCCAGTTATTGGATGAATATATAAAGACCATATCGGAATGGGGGAAGCTTGGCGCTGACCTATTTTTGAAATATATAACTGCTGTTGCGGATATACTTTCCCCCGGTGCGGGTCATCATCCCGTTCATGATAAACTCACGGCGGACGGTGCAGAAATCCTCATACTGCTCCCCGATCATATTATTGACCTGCTTTTCGGCGTAAACCCGGTTCATCTCGAAACGGCGGAGAATATGTTCCAATAGATAACGGCGCTTTTTCCGCTGGGCGGGCAGGGCGGTTATTTGGCCGTTAGTGATGAAATTCCGCACCACTTTGGCTCCCGGATCGTTTTGATTTTGGTTGGAATGCCGTTCCAGCCAGGCGAATAATTCCTTTTCCGACACCCGCCAGTCCTTGCCGATTTTGTAGGCGACAATTTCCCCCTTTTGTAATTTCCGGGCAATCACCTGCGGATTCATTTTGAGCATCGCCGCGATATCGGCGGTGGCGTAGAATTTGGGCGGTTCCGACATAAATTATTCCTTCATAAAATAAGTATTCTTTAATTTATATCGGTATAATATAGTATTATATGATACTGTCAAGTATTATCCGGCATTATTTTGTTTAGGGGCTCTCCCACTTTTTTTAAATTCCTATCTTATTCCGTGAAATTAAAAGTCCTATAACCGGCTATTTCGGAGCGAAACCGGTCTTTTCCTCTCAATTTCCCGGAAAGCCTTGACTGATTGTTGGATTTTTGTTAGGTTTGCCCTGTTTATGAGAACCTACCCACTCTTTAGTCCACGAAAATTCATTAAAATTTTTAATATTTGGGGTAATCATGTTTAAAGGGTTACTTCCTAGAGAAGCCGGTTTCTTCGATTTCTTCGAACAACACAGCAAATTGGCGATGGAAGCCTGCCAGGAACTGCACGCCATCGCTCTCAATCCGTCGGAAATGAAAAGCCGCGTGGCCCGTATCCGGGATATAGAACATCTGGCCGATGATATCACGCATAAATGTATCGACGCCCTTCATCGGACTTTTATCACCCCGATCGACCGAACCGAAATTCACCGCTTGATAAAGCGGCTCGATGATGTGGTCGATTCATTGGACTCGACCGCGACGCGGATGCTCCTATATGAATTGCTGATCCCTCGGCCGGAATTCATGAAATTCACGGAAGTGCTTATTACCGCCACCCGCGAAATCGACGGCGCCATTCATCACTTGCGCGATATGAAAAAAGGGGAGAAGGCGATCGAAAAATATTGCCGGGCCATCTATGAGGCGGAGAATGTGGGGGATCAAGTGCTCCGTTCCGCTCTGGCGGCCCTGTTCCATGACGAAAAGGAGGCCGGGCCGATTATCAAATGGAAAGATATTTTCGAACGGATGGAAGTGGCCATCGACCGTTGCGAGGATGTGGCCAATATAGTTGAAGGCATCGTTATCGAGGCTTCCTGATCATGACGCCCATAATGTATGTCATCATAGGGACGGTTGCGGTTGCCCTTGTTTTTGACATAATTAACGGTTTCCATGATTCCGCAAATTCCATCGCCACCGTCGTATCGACCCGGGTCCTGAGTCCCAAAGTGGCCGTTCTCTGGGCCGCCTTTTTCAATTTCGTCGCGATGTTCGTCTTTGTCCCCCGCGTCGCCGACACCATTGCCAAAATAGTCAAGATCGACGGACACGATACGGTTTATGTTTATGTCGTTTTGGCCGGTTTGCTCGGCGCCATTATCTGGGACCTTTTCACCTGGTGGCTGGGACTTCCCACCAGCTCCTCCCATGCTCTAATCGGCGGCGTGGCCGGGGCCGGGTTGACTTATAAGGGTCTTGATGTTATTCACTGGGATAATGTCTGGAAAACAGCGGAATTCATTCCTCTGGCCCCCCTTATCGGGCTGGTCATCGGTTTTGCGGTGATGATTGCCGTCTTTTGGTTGTTTCGCAAATGGCGCCCGGTCAGTGTCGATAAATTTTTCCGCAAAGGACAATTATTATCCGCGGCCCTTTATTCATTGGGGCATGGCGGTAATGATGCGCAGAAAACAATGGGTATCATTATGGCTCTGCTTATTGCCGGCGGTATTATGAAACCGGAAACCACGCTCTCCATCACTAATCTTGATACCCTCTGGATCATTCTTTCCTGCCATTTGGCGATGGCCGTCGGAACCGCTTTTGGCGGCTGGAGAATCGTCAAAACGATGGGAATGAAAATCACCAAACTGAAACCGGTCGGCGGCTTTTGTGCCGAAACCGCCGGCGCCGCGACCCTGTTCATGGCGACTCATCTGGGCATACCGGTTTCGACCACTCATACTATCACCGGGGCGATTGTCGGAGTGGGAGCAACGACCAATTTCTCCGGAATAAAATGGGGGGTGGCGGGCCGTATTGTCTGGGCCTGGGTATTGACTATCCCGGCGGCAGGGCTGACGGCGGCGGGCGTTTTCCTCTTAATCAAACTGCTTCATCACGGATTCTAAAAATTACTTTTCGGTAAAATTCTTCCTTGAAAATAAAAAGAGCGACGCTTATATGCGCCGCCCTAAAATCAGTACATATATTCCGTTCTTACATTATGTGCATCATCGTGAAAACGTAAGAACTGGCCAGCTGATGAATGATTTGAGTTTTGAATGACCCGCCGTGCCCTTCTTCGGTGCTTTCATAGTACCAGACCGGTTTGCCCAATTTTGAAAGAACATAGGCAAAGCGCCGCGGATCCGCCGGCGGAACACGCGGATCGTTATACCCGCCGGTCAAAAGTATCGGTTGTGTGACATTACCGGCATAGAAAATGGGCGATAATTTATGGGTCAGAGGGCTGCCGACCGGGCCGTACTCCTTTTCCCAGCCCTTGGCAAAAACCTGAGATGAATGCCGGTTGGTGAAATCGACGTCGGAGACACCGACTTCGGAAACGGCACAGGCAAATTTATCGGGAACTTGGGTTGCCAGCCAATCGACCGTGTATCCTCCATATGAGGCGCCCCAGATGGCGATTTTCTTGGGATTACTCCATTTTTCCGCAATAAGATAATCAATGGCAGTCTCGGCGTCTTTCAGCGCTTTAAACCGTCCCTCAAGATTATCGGCCCGTTCCCAGGCCGGACCATAACCGGTCGAGCCCCGCACATTGGGAAACATTATGATAAACCCTTTGCTTAAAGCGAAAGCGATATTGCGCTGGAAATTCGGGCGGCTCTGACCCGGAGGCCCGCCGTGATAATTGATGATGGCCGGATTGTCGCCATTCCGCGTGGCGTTCCAGGGGACATAGAGCAGGGCCGGTATCATTGTCCCATCGGCCGATTTGTACCGGATAACATCAACTTTAATATTCGAAAAATCAAAACCGAAGGTCGAAACTCTGCCGATTTGCTCCATTTTGGGATCTCCGATTCTGGTCCAGAATGCGGTCGGCGGAACAATCGGGGAATTGAAACCGAAAACAATATCTCCTTTATCATTGCCGGAAACTCCGGATATTACGCCGATTTCCGGTTTGGCCATCGGTATACTGTTGCCATCGACGGCAAAAGCGGTCAACTCCGAATACCCGTCTTTATTCAGCGAGGCGACAATTGTCCCCATTTTCCGCACGAATGTAAATTCATCGGTCTCCATTTTCGGGTCATATATCACCGTCATATCTTTTGGCTTCTCCGGATTGATAAGGCAGAATTTCATAAATTCATTATCCGAAGATTTAGCCGAGGTTAAGGTCACCACCTGGCCGTCCGCGGTGAAAGCGGCCCCCCAGAAATTGGCGGTATCGGTCAAATCGGTCACTTTCTTGGTGGCGAGATCCAGCATCGCCAATTGGCTCTGTGAAAAGGAGAAGGCCCGCGTAAACAGCAATTTCCCTTTGCGATAGTCGTTCGGGTAAACCGCTCCCGGCTCGGTATAGAGCGTATCGAGTTTCGCGGATGAAATCGTGTACCGCGCGAAATTGATGGTTTTGCGGTTATCGATATAAAGATAAAACTGATCCGGGTCATCCTCGTCGAATATTACCCCGGCGTACCTGATTTTCCGGTCCTGCAGGAGCGGCCGGAATTTGCCGTCCCGCGAGAAATACCAGATATCATGCATCTCGTCGCCATATTGATTCACCCCGACCAGCGTATAGCCGCCCGACGGGCTGACGGCATAATAACTGATGGCATACCCTTCTTCGGCCCAGTTGTTCGGTGTCAGTTGCACCGGCCAGCTCATCGATTTATCGACATAAAAAAGGGCCTCGCTCTCACCGGTAATCCGCATCAGGAAATACATCCGTCCGGTATTGTCAATTTGCGGACTTCCCATGTAGTCGATGCCGAGGAGAAAGGTCAAGTCCCTGACGGTCGGCGCCCAGTAGGGCGATGACTCCAGCATCTGCGTGGTCAGCTTGCTGGTGCTGTCGATATAACTCACGATTCGGTTCGTATCGGTCGTTACCCACGGATCGATTTCTTTGAGCAGATCCGGAACCTGAGGAGATTCCTGGGCCTTGACACTCAGGCCCAAAAGCATCACCCCAAGCAGGATAAAAAATACTGCTTTCCTTTGCATTTTTCCTCCAGTTTATAGAAACTCAAATAACAAATAATAATACAATAACCGGTTGGCAATGTTCAAAATTAATTGCTTTTCGAGTTGAGAAGGCGAAGGCTGTTGAAAATGACCAGAAGTGAGGCCCCCATATCGGCGGCGATGGCCATCCATAATGTCGCCAGATTGACCAGAGCCAATCCCAGAAAAAGAGCTTTTAATCCCAGGGCAAACCAAATATTCTGCTTTATTATACCGACCGTTCGGCGACTATGCTCAATCAGCCAGGGGAGTTTTGATAAATCATCGGACATCAGCGCGATATCGGCCGTTTCAATCGCGGCATCACTGCCGACCGCGCCCATGGCGATTCCGATTGATGCCGCCGCCATAGCCGGGGCATCATTTACTCCGTCCCCCACCATCGCCACCCGGCCGTATTTTTTGACCAATCCCTCGACCGCCATAACTTTGTGTTCGGGAAGAAGTTCGGAATGATATTCATCGACCCCCGCCCCTTGAGCGACCGCTTTGGCGGTTCCCTCATTATCTCCGGTCAGCATAACAATATGTTTAATTCCGCTTTTTCTTAATTCCGCCACCGCCGTTCCGGCCTGATTTCGAATCGCGTCGGAAAGGCCGATCAAGCCGCAGATATGATTGCCGTTCCCGATAGCCACCACCGAATGCCCCGCCTTTTCCAGATTTTCGGCCTGACGGTGATATTCCGGCGTCTCGCCCCCCTGCTCATGCATCATCTGATGGCTCCCGATCCAGAACGGCCTGCCCTCGATTAATGCTTCGGCTCCCTTGCCCTGCACCGATTGGAAATTCGACGCGGGCGTTACTGAAATTTTGTCGTCTTTGGCCCGCCGCAGGATGGCCTGGGCCAGCGGATGCTGACTCATCGCTTCCAGCGCCGCGGCGCGGGAGAGAAGTTCCGCTTCATCATGGCCGCTGAGCGGCATAATTTTCATTACTTCGGGCCGGCCGTATGTCAGAGTGCCGGTTTTATCCAGCGCTATCGCTTTCAGATGCGCGGGGGCTTCGAGATACGCACCGCCTTTGATAAGAACCCCGGCGCGGGCCGCCGAAGTTAATCCCGCCACTATGCTGACCGGGGTCGAAATGACCAGCGCACAGGGACAGGCGATTACAAGTACAACCAGCGATTGGTAGAACCAGCGATGCCACTCCCCGCCGAGCGCCAGAGGCGGGAAAACGGCCATTACAATCGCCAGTCCAAACATGATGGGAGTATAGTAGCGGGCGAATTTTTCGACCCATTGTTCGGCCGGTGCCCGGCGCGCCTGTGCTTCCTCGACCATATGAATGATCCGCGCCAGAGTGGTATCATTGGCCGGCCGGGCCACCCTGAATTCAAACGCCCCTTCATTATTTATCGTCCCGGCGAAAACCTCATCGCCGACTTTCTTTTCCACCGGGATCGATTCACCCGTAATCGGCGCCTGATTGACCGTACTGCTTCCTTTGGTGATTGTCCCGTCGAGCGGAATTTTTTCTCCGGGCCGCACGACCGCCATCGCTCCGACCGCCACCTGCTCCACCGGCTTCTCTTCAATATTACCGCTATGGCCGATTATCCGTGCTATGGTCGGGGATAAATCGATTAAGGCGCTGATAGCGTGACGGGCCCTGCCGACACTCCATGATTCCAGAAGAAGCGCCACCGCAAATAGAAACGTGACCGTGGCCGCTTCAAACCACTCTCCGATTATCATCGCGCCAATCGCCGCCACCGTCATAAGAAGATTCATATCCGGGCGGAGACGCCACAGGGCAAACAGGGCCTTGGGCAAGATGTACCGGGCCCCGGCTACGGCCGCCGTGAAATAAAAAATAATGGTGAATAATCCTTCGGGGTGCTCGCCGGTCAGGGCCGCCAGGAAACTATGTTCATAGATCGATTGCGAGATAAAGCCGGCCAGGAGTAATATACCGCTTATGGCGCACATAGTCAGGCGGCCGCGCCGTTTCCAAAAGCCTTCCTCGACCGGGCAGACGCCGGCGGCGCAGAATTCAACCCAAATGGTCGCTTTCATTCCGGTCTGCGCCACCGCCTGCAGAATGACATTGCTGTCATGATTGTCGCCGTCGCGCGATATCGTCATTTTGCCGTTGAGAATATCGAAGGTAAGATTTTCTTCGCCACCGACCAGCGGCCCGACTTCTTTTTTGAGTATCGCGACCTCTTCGGCGCAGTCCATTCCTTCTATTTTAAATGCAATTTTAGCCATAATATATTTCAATATACTATACGAAATATCCCCCGGCAAGCGACGGAACCCGGGCCGTATATCAACCCCGCTCCGCTATAGGCGGAATATCAAAATAGGCGGTTATAAAAAAAAGGGCACAGCCGCGCTGCGCCCTCTTGCATATGTGATATATTGCGTATCCGTCTAACGATGTTCTTCTTTCTGCACTTTCACTTCGACTCTCTTCTTACCGTCCGGTCCGACCGTAACCGTGACCTCCGGGTTGGTAATCCCCTCGGCGGCCAATTTATCTTTTACTTCCTGAATAATCTCTGCGTCGGTTTTTCCTTCGGTTTCGACTTTAACCTGGATCGGCAGGGGAATTCCGATCTTATCCGAATCGGGGCCGTTGCCCAGATTCTTAATGGTTATTTGTTCCTGTTGCAGGCTGTCGCCGGCCTGACGGGACATTTCGAGACTGACCCTCCGCTCTCCCGATGCATCCGTGGTCACGGAGACTTTGGCCTGATAGCCCGCCTCCGCCAATTTCTGCATGATGGCATTTTCGATTTCGGCGTTGCTCATGCCGGCGGCGTCAATTTCTATTTTCCGCTGTTTTTCGGCCACCTGAGCAAAGAGACTTCCGGAAACCCGTTGCGTGACCTGACTAATAATCGGTTCGGCAGTGATGCCGGTCAGTTTTTGGAACGCCAGGGCCGCCTCTCGAGCCGCCTGGCGGGTCGGCAAGCCGGCGATTTTGAAATCACCGCCGTTGAGAGTGACCTTTATATCATTATAACCCATTGCGCCCAGAACATTGCTCAGCTGTTCCGGGGCGAAACCGCCGATATTTCCGATCTTTTCGAATGAAACGGCATACCCCACGGTCCGGGTGTATGGAAACGGTACAAGTGTTACAAAAAGAAATACCATGAGAGCCAGCCCGAATCCGGCCAGTAGGCGGGGGCGACGGTTAAATCCTAAAATAAGATGTGACATTATTGTATTCTCCCTGGAAAGTTTTTGCTTGGACATGGCCTCAACCTTCGCCCGAACGATATTAAGCGGGGTTTCGGGGGAGGGTTGCGCTTTCAGTTCTTGATGCAGAGCGGATGCGAGCAGTTCGGAAGCACTGGCTTCGCGGGCGCAGGATGGACACGCTTTCAGATGCCTGATTAAATCCAGGTTATTGATACTGTTTTTGTCATTCAGCAGTCGCCGAACTTTCCGGCAGTTCATATCCATCCTCCCTTCTCTTATTTTTTTCGTCTTGCGGAACAAGCGGGATGAGAGCTTTCCGCATCTTCTGCCTGGCCCGACTCAGTCGGGCCTTGATAGTCCCGTCGGGCGAACCGAAGAGCTCAGCCAGATCAGCAACCGGCCAACCCTCCAGCTCATACAGGACAATCAGCGCGCGCTCATTGCTTTTGAGTGCCGACAGGGCGATTTCCAGATACCGGCGGGCGGCATATTTTTCCGAAGGGTCATGCGACTGATGATCCCCGATGTCGTTGTCACCCTGTCCTATCTGTTCTATCACTCGGCGCCACCATGGCAGACGTCGGTGATTCTTGTGACCGTTGACCACGATCCGGTAAAACCAGGCCTTAAAGGCACTTTCGTCCCGCAAGGTTCCGAATTTCGCCAGAGCCGCCAGGATGGCCTCTTGATAGAGGTCGTCGCCATCGTCGCGATTCCCGGCGAGCCGCCGACAGAAACCCTCGGCTTTGCTATGAATCGGTTCCAGAAGCTTCCAGAACTTTTCGCTAACTGCCTGCATCTGATTCTTAGACACATTGCCCCCTAAATCGGTTGCATATGCCGCGATAAATTCTTGCTATACGAAAGTGAGCCCTTTTTAACTATACTTCCACGGAAACGGGAATCAGGCTTTCGCAGGTCGAAGCCCTTGCGGTTTAGATGCTTCAACTTTTTAATAGTTAATCAATGGTATAAGCTATTTCTAGAACGATTCAGCGCTGAATTGCGCGATCGCCCCGTTTTTCAGATTCCGTTTATAAACGCTGATAAAGAGAATATATGCTCCTCCCAGATAAATCAGGGCCAGGATAGCGCCTATCAATAGGTCTGAGGCGATGCCCACTGTAATGGATGGATTCGAAAGGACAGTGCGAATAGTCTCAAATACATATGAGGCCGGAATCATTCTGGCGATTATTCTCAGAGCGAAAGGCAATGTTGAAACCGGATAGAAAACGCCGGAAAAAATGGAAAGCACCAGCGGTATCGGCCAGCCGAGCCATTCCGCGGTCGGCCCCAGACGGAAAATCAATCCGGAGACGACTATTCCCATCGATATGCCAAATATGAATAAGATGGCCATAGCCGGTATGAGGAGCAAGCCGATTTTGAAAATATCATATCCGAAGGCCGCGCCGGCGATAATGGCCACTATGAAAAATCCCAGCAGGCCGGTGGTGATACTGTTCAGCACCAGACCGCTCAAATATTCCGCGATTTTGAGGGGTGAGGCGAAAAAGTTGATGAAATTCTGCGTCCAGATATCTTCGAGAAAGCTGGTCATCATCCCCTGCTGGATGCGGGTGACAAATTCCCATAAGATAATGGCCCCCAGAATAACCGTAACAAAGCCGAAAGTGGATTTTCCAAAAGTGCCGAGGTACTTACTGATAAAGCCCCACATAATTATATTAACCAGGAGCCATAGAAATATGCTGGCCAGCCGGGTGGGATTATTTCTGATCAAATACAGTTGGCGGAGAAAGACGGCATAGACTCGTGAAAATATCATGTCAGGTTTCCTTCAATGAGAGCGGTTCCCGCGCCACCGCAATAAAAAGCTCCTCCAGATCTCTTTTTCCGTGATCCGACGGCAGGCTCCGGGGATCGCCCGAAAGAAGTATATGCCCGTGGGAAAGAAAGAGAACATGGTCGCAGACGGCTTCGATTTCGCGCATATTATGTGATGTCCAGAGGACCGCCGTTTGGGTCTTATCGACATATTCCTTAATTTTTTCCCGAATTTGCAGGGATATGCTGGGGTCAAGGGAAGCAGTCGGCTCATCGAGCAACAATAGCCGCGGCCGATTGATGACCGCTTTTGCCAAGCTGAGACGGCTCAATTCGCCGGAGGAAAGTATTCCGGCCTTGCTGGAAGCAAACTTCTCCAGATCAAATTCATCGAGGAGTTCCGCAATACGATAATTCAGTTTTTTCACACCGTACAGGAGGCCGAATACGCGGAGGTTCTGCCGGACTGTCAGGTTAGGCGGCATATGCGCATACACGGCCGCAAAATTGATTCCCCGGCTTATGAGCGATCTATGCGCCACCATATTTTTCCCGAAAATTTCAACGGTCCCGTCGGTTGGCTGGAGAATCCCCAATATCATATTTATGGTGGTCGATTTGCCGGCTCCGTTCGGGCCCAGCAATCCAACAATCTGCCCGGATTGCACCGCAAAGGAAATATGGTCGACGGCCTTGATTGTGCCGTATTGTTTGGTCAATCCAACTGTCTTCAAAATTACTTCATTATTCATAATTCAATATACTTATACGCACAAAGCTTCAATAGCCGGTGCTTGACCTGTACAAACGCCGCCTTATCGGGATAACTTGATGATTTAACGGTGGTTAGTCAATGATTTTTCTGCCGCAGGAATGATACTTATATGCATTCCGTTCGGGGATTTGGGGCGACGGGATAAAGAAATAATTGGTCCCGGTATTAAGGACGTCCCCATCCGTTGGGTAGGTTATATACTCATGCTCCGCGATGCAACCGCCGCTCAGCGTCCGGTCATTTTTTCCAGGCGTTCGGGATAGCGTGCGCCTTGCACCGTAATTTTTGAGGCGGCGCGGTCGATCTCCCGAAGATCCTCCGCCGTCAGCTCGACGGATACGGCTCCGATGTTCTCCTCCAGGCGTTCCAGTTTCGTGGTGCCCGGAATTGGAGCAATCCATGGTTTCCGGGCCAGCAGCCATGCGAGCGCAATTTGAGCAGACGTCGCCTTCTTCCGTTTTCCGATTTCAGCCAGCAGATCAACCAGGGCCTGATTCGCCTTTCGAGCCTCCGGTGTAAAGCGAGGAAGATTGTTGCGGAAATCGGACTTGTCGAACGCGGTGCTTTCGGTGATTTTCCCCGTGAGGAATCCCCTGCCGAGGGGGCTATATGGCACGAAGCCGATTCCGAGTTCCTCGATAGTCGGCAGTACTTCGGCCTCGGGGCTTCTCGTCCATAGCGAATATTCACTCTGGAGCGCGGTGACCGGCTGAACGGCGTGGGCGCGACGAATCGTTTTTACTCCTGCTTCAGATAGACCGAAGTGCTTGACTTTGCCTTCTCCAATCAGGTCTTTCACTGCCCCCGCCACGTCTTCAATCGGTACATCCGGGTCAACACGGTGCTGATAAAACAGATCGATGGCGTCAATCTTGAGCCGCTTGAGGGACTCTTCCGCCACCTGCCGGATGTGCTCCGGCCGACTATCCAAGCCGATCTGCTCGCCTTTAGAGCCAAATTTGAACCCGAACTTGGTGGCTATTACCACTTGCTCCCGGAAGGGAGAGAGGGCCTCGCCCAACAGTTCTTCGTTGATGAACGGGCCGTAGGCCTCGGCCGTATCGAAGAATGTAATGCCCCGGTCGACGGCTGACCGAATAAGTGATATCATCTCCCGCTTGTCTGCGGCCGGGCCATAGCCAAAACTCATTCCCATGCAACCGAGCCCGACAGCCGAAACTTCCAGATTACTTTTTCCAAGTTTGCGCTTTTGCATCTATTCCTCCTGCAACTGCCGTTAGGACCGAGGCACTTCGTAACAAATCCAGAACCCATTGTTTTTACGGAGCTCTACGGATTTAAGTTTGAGAGGCGCCGCTAGCTCCTTCGCCGGGTCCATACCGTCAAACCGACAACCGACCCAATGGAAGGGAAGTTGCATACATTTTGATCTGTGTCGAATTAAATCCTAATGTCCAAAAATCGCAATGATCCACTTTACTTTAATTCTTCTATATTAAATATATCTGTCTCAGAACCGATTTTCAAGAAAATAGTGATATTGATTCAGTGTTCATAAAGAGACAATTTAATTGGAATTGACTTCGATACCGCACGAGAGTATATTTTTCAAAGTGGTCTCAAACTTAATGGGGGATATAATAATGAATTGGCCTCATAATATCATAGACTTAATCATAATCATTGTCGGAGTCATTGTCATTTACAAAGGATATAAGAAGGGGCTGGTCAGGCAGATTATCTGGCTCGGATCCATTGTCATCGGTTTTCTGGTCGGCTCATATTTCAGCTACGGTCTGGCCAACCTGCTTGGTTTCAGGATATTAAATGAACGTCTGACAATTGCTGTCTCGTTTGTAATCTTAATCGTCGGGACAATTTTTGTAATGCATTTTGTCGCCGAGTGGATTACCAAGATACTGAACTGGAGTCCGGTTGGAGTCATTAATGCTATTTTAGGGGCGATTTTGAATGGTGTGATCTATCTGGCAATTATAGCAGTTGTAACTACGGTCGGCATACAGTTAATACCAAAATTCGATACCTATCTCAAAAAGACCACCGTCTTGAAGCATATAATAAGTCTGGACAAAGTGATTATGGACAAGCGGATTATCGACAGGCTGGAAAAGACTATTGAGAAGATCGATTAGACAACTTCTGCCCTCACAGATACGGAGTGTCAACCCGGGTCCTGGAATTTGTGGCTGTAATTAAATTTGACCAGGCGCGCTATTACCACAATATTATTAAATTTTGCATAAAGATATCTATATGTTCATGCTAAAAGGCATTGACCGATAATATCGCCTATTTTAGCCTATTGCCATAGAGCCGGAATTAATTATATTAACAAAAAAGGTCATTGTAGGATAAGCAAAGTTCATTTCCTTTGTGTTTTATTGGGATAGGCCGGATGCGAGTTGATTCTGATAGTCCAAAATCGGGCATTTTTTCTTTTGAACAGGCGCTTTCTGAAAATGAATTCGCGCAATCGTGGCTTGCCATAGATAAAAAATCCGGGCATCGTTACTTTGTTAAGGTCTCGAAAGACGATACCCTCGGCCGCAATGATACAATCTCGGTCCTGGACCGATCTTTTAACCTTCAGAGACTCCTGAGATCGAGCCAAGTGCTGACATCTATCAGGAAATTGTCGGAAAATAATCGCATCTTTATTCAATATCCTCTGCTCGATAGGGATAAATGGCGGACTCTTGCCCCGGAAATTTTCTGGCGGCATTTTCCCGGCCCGCTTTTGGAAATTTTTACGATTATTGATTATCTACACCTGTACGGTTTGGTGCATTGCGATCTCAAATTCGAGAATTTTCAGGTTGATGGTTCCGGCGACGGGCCGAGGATTATTCTTATTGACCTTGATTTTCTGACCAAATCGCACACCTCCCCGGCGTTTAAAATTTTCGGAACACCGGAGCATATCGCCCCCGAAATCCTGAATAATCAGGAAGTATTAATCGAATCGGACAATTATTCGATCGGCATCGCCCTGAAAGAATACCTTAAAGTATATGGTGAATATCCCAACCTTGATTCCGCGGGCAAAAAAGGGATAGAGAACCGATTAGGCGCTTTGATTAAAGAGTTGACCTCTCTCGATCCATTCCAGCGGCCGATGTCATTAATAACGGCTCTTTCAAAATCAGGAATTATCGATAAAAAAGCATCCGATTCGGCGCAGAAAAAATTATTGGGAATGAAATTACTCACCGATTTCCGCAACTATAAACGCCGAGCCGGGCATGACGCTGATACTGTCAGGGAAATCATTTCTCCCCAAAATGGCATTTTCGGCCTGGCCGACGAACTCCTGAATTTATTGTCGTCGGAGATGAAAACGCGGCCGCATCATAGCCTGCGGGTGTTTATGGCCCTGATAGGTTCCTCTGAAGTGGAAAGATTCGGCAACTATTGGCATATTAATGTGACCGACGAGGCGGTCTGGGATGCATTTCGGGAACTCAATTGGGCCGATTACAACGTCGGCGGATTTCGGCGGACGAATTCGGACGGACAACTGAAGGATGAAAGATCAGTCGTCAATTCCGTTCTCGCGGGGGAACGGAACGATGAAGCATATCCTTCGTTTCTGGCATTGAAATTTGCATATGCGGCCATCAAAGAGAGCCCCGATGTTGAAAATAAGAATCTATATCGCCAAATCCTGAAAAAACTGGTGGAACTCAGTCAGATATTGGGCCGTTATCACGACGTGGAAGATTTTATCGCCGCCGCTATCAAAGACGATCCCGAGGACGCGCTTGAAAAATGCCAATTGCTTTATGATTTAAGTCATATACAACTGCTGATTGGGAAAACCGGCCGATTTGTCGAAACCGTGTCCGCCGGCACGGCGCTGTGTGAGAAACTCGGCGATGAGAAGTTTTATCGAATTTTTCGGCGGCAGGAAGCCTGGCTTTTGGCGGCCAGGGGTGATTTTGAGAAAGCCGATTTACTCCTTTCGGATCTGTTGGAGAAAGCTCTCAAAGAGGAGCGATTTGCGGAGGCCTCCAAAATTCTGACCACCCGGGCGTCAATCTTCTGGAGAAGCGGCAAATTTGTAATGGCGATAGATTTCCTTAACAAAGCTCTTAATTATGCAAAGAAATATGGCGATAAAGTGGATTTAATAATTCTTTATTCCAACCTAGCCCTTCTCTATTCTGAAACGGGCAGTTATACCCGCTCAATAAAATTCGGCAAACAGGCGGCTGAAATCGCCGAAGCATCACAACAGCAGAAAACGAGATTATCGGGGATATATGTAAATTTGACGAACAGCTATTCAAGATTAGCCGATTATGATCGAGCCGAATACTGCCTGAACAAGTATTTATGCGGGAAAGTACTGGGTCTTGACAAGACATATTTTCAAAATTACAATCTTTATTATGGCAGTTTATTATTCAAAAAGGGCCAATTGCAGGAAGCTCGCGAGACATTTTATCATTTATTGTCTCTCAATACCTTCGAGGAAAAAGATCGAAATCTCGGGAAGCTCTATCAGAGTATGGCCCTGCTGGCTTTGCATATGGGAAGCGACACGGAATTTTCCAAATTCATCGGCAAGGCCAGAGATGTTTTCCGTGAGATCAAGGATACCACCTCGCTTTTGGAGATTGATTTTATTGATGCCATTCACGGCGTTTATATCCGACCATCGAACGAGGTAGACAGGCTGATCGATATTTGTAATCAATTTATCGTCGGCAATAATTATCTGTACGCAGCGCTCGGCCACTTTTACATTTTGCTTTTTGGAAGCGATGCGGCTCAAAAAAAGGCGAGTGCGGATTCTGCCCGGTTTTCATTCCTGAATATAGAACCGGAGGTCCCGTTATTTAAAGCTGTCATGGAACTCAAAGAGGCCGATAATTTGAAAAACAGCGGGAACCCCGAATTCGTCAGGCATTTAAAAAACGCTTATCGCGTCCTCAACAATTCCGGGGATCGGTATAATTCGCTTCTTCTTTGCCTTCGCATAGGCGACATCTATAGAATGACAGGTATTTTTAAGCTGGCCAAGAAGTTCTTTCAACAAGCATCAATATCGGCACAGGCCATCGGCCATACCGCTCTGAAAGAAATCAGCAATCAACGATTGCTGGAATTGCCGGATCATGGCCAGGATCACAATCACTTCGTGATGTCATTGCACGAAATCTCGGATATCCTCGACCATATCGACGATCGCGATTTATCCCTGTCTAAACTGGTTCGATACGCCGTCAATGAGACCGGGGCGGAACGGGGCGTTCTTCTCATGCGGGCCGATCCGCAATCCGAGCTGATGGTTAAAATGGTGGTGAATTGTGATGCCGATTGCCTCGATGACATAAGGCAATTCTCCAACTCCGTCGTGAATGCTGTAGCCTTGCAAAGAACTCCGCTGATTATCGATAATGCAATGAAAGATGACCGTACCAAGAAATTCAAAAGCATTATGTCATATAATATTTTGTCGGTAATATGTGTCCCGATCCGTCAGAATGAATTCTTAAAAGGTGTTCTGTATTTGGATCATCATACCATTCCCGCTCTGTTTGAAATGGAAGATGTCACTTTTATTCACGCGATCGCCAATTTCATATCGATTCTGCTGCGAACGGTCAGTGACTACGGCAATCATGTATCTCTAAATAAGCAATTAACCGATGACCTCCAGAAGTTCGGCGGCTCTCAAGTTTTTATCACTCAAAATGAGACGATGCGTCTGCTATTCTCGAAACTCCCCGATATCGCCAAAAGCAATGCCAGTATTTTGCTTGTGGGCGCAAGCGGAACCGGCAAGGAGATTCTGGGGCAGATGATTCACGACCAGAGCTTGCGCGCCGGCAAACCAATGATAAAACTGAACTGTGCCGCAATATCGGCGTCATTAATCGAAAGCGAGCTGTTTGGAGTGGCCAAAAACGCCGCGACCGGAGTTGACGAACGTGACGGAAAGCTGTGGGCGGCCGACGGCGGAACGCTGTTTTTTGACGAAATCGGGGATATGCCATTTGAGATTCAGAGCAAGATTCTCAGGGTCATTGAGTATCAGCGGTTTGAAAAGGTCGGAAGTAATCGTGTCGTCTCCACCGATATAAGGTTCATATATGCCACCAACCGGAATCTCAAGGACTTGATCAACCAGGGGAAATTCCGAGAAGATCTTTTTTATCGCATCAATACCGTAACTATCCATGTCCCGCCTCTTTCGGAGCGGGCCGATGATATCCCGTTGCTTCTGATCCATTTTTCAAAAATCTTTTCTCCCGATGAAAACAGGCGCCCCTTCTTTTCCGCTTCGAGCATGAATGCCCTGCTTTCCTATCCCTGGCCGGGAAATGTCCGAGAATTGAGAAATTTCATTGAAAAATATTGCATCTATTACCCGGGGAAGAATGTGGATTTCAGCGATCTTCCCCCGGAGATTCGGAATCATTTTGAGCTTGCTGCCGATAACAGTGAAAAAGCCGAAAATATCGAGAAAGCAAAAATAAGAGAATTGCTTTTCAATTTCAAATGGAACCAGTCGGCGGTGGCCCGTCGGATTGGAATTCCCTTATCTACTTTAAGAAGAAAAATAAAGAAATATCATATCTACAAGAATCTGCCATAAGTTTAGTTTGCCATTCTGCCACATTATTGCGTTCAGGACCGTTTCTAATCTTCTGCATTTCAATCATTTGCCGATAACCGGCAGAAATTGGCAAGATTGTTGGCATATTGTCATACTGCCCGGCGGACCTATTTTCATATAACTTTAATTTAATCAAGCACTTAACCATACCGCGCAAATCTCCTGCCAGTCGGTATGATTCTTGTCTGCCCCTGTACTGGAATTGGGATGATTAAAAATTTCAGACGGGAGACATTATGTTCAATAAAAAGGCTCTTGCGGTCGCTCTGCTTATATGGTGTCTGTTAATTCTGGGGATCGGCGGTGCCATTTTGCTTCCAGTGCACGCGTTCGCGGAAGAGAATGCTGGTGTTTTCATGCCGCCGGCTCAGCTGCAAATGCCCGGAATCGATTCAACTGCGGCCGTCGATTCATTGCTGATAGAAGACACCGGCGCAACATCGCCCGACACCCCGTCCCTCTTAATTGAAATTGCACTTTTGGTCATAAATTTGATCTAAGGGGGGATGCAAGGGTGAGGCTGGGCGACCACCTCACCCTTCAAGATTATGGACAAGTTTTCAAAAATACTTTTGCTCATAAACCTGTTGTATCACCGCCAGGCGGTTTCGGTGTCCGAGATCAAACGGATTTGTCACATTTCCGAACGAACCGTGTATCGCTATATAAATGTAATTTCCGCGGCTCATTTTCCGGTGACATTCGATCACAGAATGGGGGGATACCGGCTTCTGACGAAAAATCAAAACCACCTCGATAAATTCGGTTTCGATGAGGCAATTTTGCTGGTACTGGCTCTTGACCTGCTTTTCGAGAGGGTAAATAAGGATTATAAATCCATTATTAAAAACATGGTTGCCAAAATAATGGCGGATCAGGAATCGGCGATCGAAACGGTATTGGAGGGATTTCGACAGACACGTTATCGATGGGAGAAAGCGGAGGATTTATCCCGGATGCTGACTGATTTGATAATCCGGTGCGGCATCCAGGGATCAAAAAAAATGAGGGTCACTCTGAAGTCGGGTTCGGACCGACAGATTGATTTGAATGGAGCAATAATGAGTTTTGACCGAACCTGGCACCTGCAGGCAAATGATGTCAACAAAATGGATACTTTTGCTATCGATGATATCAAGACGGTACGAAGCGGTTAATCATATTGTTCGGTGCCGCTGACTATATCCCTTTCAGGCATAATTGAATAAATTATTTAAAGGAGGTCACCGAATGGCGGTGTTCGTTCAGGAAAGAAAAAGCAAAATCTGGCATTGGCGCCGGGACTGTTCAAGTTATCCCCAGACGGCCGATATAGCGTTGATAACACCTCAGCATCCGGCTACCGGATCTTTATGTGATGAGTGCAGAAAAAAAGACGAAGTCGAAAAACGGAACAATAAAAGGGCTGAAGTCTGAATTTCAATTGGCGTCCCCAAGGGGATTCGAGCCCCAATTTCGTGATACACACCATAGACTTACAGCAGCTGAGACAAATATGAGACATATGTCGACAGCCGTCTAAGCCAGATTGGAGTCCCGGAGATCTTCAGGTTATTGGCTGTTTGTGTAACCGAATGGCGGACAACACCGAAAACTAAGCCGTAATAAAAACAACAACTTGCGCCAGCTCCATTTGTCCTGCGTTTTGGCTTATCTTGTTGGCGAAATGTTAGAAAGCTCTTGATCAAGCGTGGACTCAAGGCAGGGAAGTTAATGAAATTTTGGCTCGGCCAGTTTGCCAAGGGAAGGTCACTACCACTGTCGCTGACTGTATCGTCTTTCGCTCATATTGTGGAATATGCTGCCCAAAGCGGGTAAGCGGATAGCCCGATGAAAGCGGTCAGGTTGACCATATGCTAACTCGAAGTAGTCGGTCTCGTTGCAGGGGGCGTGCGCATCAGTGAAATTGCTAAAAACCAATATCGCACTTCACCCGATCAAGAGCCACTTCTATAACACATCAGAGAAATTCGCCCTTCACACCCGATTGGAAATGGCCATCGTCGAAAATGAAATAG